>NZ_JBFRGA010000080.1:0-20176 GCF_052115105.1 Chryseobacterium sp. 2TAF14 | reverse complement strand
AATATACCCATAACCTGAGAGGTAAATAAATGCAATTGCTGATGAAATTCCTAATATTGATCGTATTAATGTTTTTTTCATAGGTTATTTTTCTTTTAGGCTATTCTGAAAAAGGATGATTCAAAAAGTGTTCCTCAGAATTATTGATATAAGAAAGAGATTATAAATTATTATATATGAATTTGAGATTTAAATAAAAATCAAAAAATTTTTAAAAAAAATTCATTACTATGATTAAGGTCATAACACTTGGTTGATTTTTAGTCTTAGCTTTGGTAAACACCAAACAAGATATATTATGAACTCATTAGATGCGTCAGTTTTTCTGCTGCCTAAAGTATCCGTACAGGATCTTATAGACATTCAACAAATTTTACAAAAATATTTCAGATCATCTTCCGGATAGGAAGCATGTATTCAGCTCTTTGCTGACTTTATATAAATCTGATCAATAAACCATGAGCAAAAATTGTTTCAAGGTTATTTCTTAATGCTTATCAATTAAAAAAAACAGAAATCTTTATACTAGTCAGAAGATTTCTGCAATCACTCAATATTAATGTCAAAAAAATCAGTTATGAACAACAGAAATTCAAACAACAGAAATTCAGGAAGCAGTTCACAAAATTCTTCACTTCTTGAAGAAATTTATCAATTAGGGTACGACCACGGTTATACCGATGCAACAGAAGATGAGGAATACGATGACGATTTCTCAGATTATGAAGATTATTACGAAGAAGAATATGATGATGATGATTACGATGATGAAGATTATGATGACGAAGACTATGACGATGAAGACTATGATGACGACGAAGATTACGATGATGATGACGATGACGACAACAGAGGTCGTGGAAGATCAAGATCTGGCCGCTCAGGAAACGGAAACCAAAACAGAGACAGTCAGGGAAGATTTACTTCCGGAGGAGGAAATTCTCGTGGTTCAAGCTCAGGTTCCGGACGTGGAAGATCAAACAGTAGTAATTCGGGAAGCAGTTCCAGAGGCGGAAATTCTGGTGGAAGATCTGGAAATTCAGGAAGAGGCTCAAATTCAGGTTCCGGAAGATCAAGCAGCAATTCTGGAAGCGGTTCAAGAGGCGGAAATTCAAACTCTGGAAGAAGATCAAACAGCGGTAATTCCGGAAGTAGCTCAAGAGGAGGAAACTCAAATTCCGGACGTGGAGGAGCAAACAGCAGTAATTCTGGAAGTAGCTCAAGAGTTGGAAATTCAAACTCAGGTCGTGGAAGATCTGGTGGAAACAATTCAGGTAGTAGCTCAAGAGGCGGAAACTCAGGTAATTCAGGAAGAAGTTCAAATTCAGGTTCCGGAAGACAAGGTTTTGCTTCTATGAGCAAAGAGGAAAGAACAAGAATCGCAAGAATGGGAGGCCAGGCTTCTCATGGTGGCGGAAGAAGTTCAAACTCAGGATCAGGAAGATCAGGTTTCGGAGGAAGAAGGAATTCATAATTCATAACTTTTAATATATGCTGTCTCTTTCGTAAAGGAAGAGGCAGCCTTTTTAATCTTAAAATAATTACTATAATGGCTACCAAAACAACCAATACAACGACAACCAATACAGATTCAACGGATATTCAGAATAAAACTGAAAAAGATTCAACCTTAAAAGTAGGCAATGCAACCGTTGATGAAAAAGAAATGAAAAACGCTCCGTTGCACAAATTTTTTGTGGATGCTTTGAAAGATATTTATTATGCTGAAGACGCCATCGTAAAAGCTCTTGAAAACATGCAGGAAGCTGCTACCACCGAAGAGCTGAAAGATGCTTTTGAAGATCATCAGCTGCAAACCAAAAAGCACATCAGCAGATTGGAAAAAGTTTTTAAATCAATAGGTGAAGAGCCCGAAAAGAAAAAATGTGATGCCATCGAAGGAATCATTAAAGAAGGTCAGGAAGTTATCAAATCTACCGAAGAAGGTACAATGACCCGTGATGCAGCCTTAATTATTGCTGCACAAAAAGTTGAGCATTATGAGATTGCTACCTATGGCGGTCTTGTGCAGTTGGCCATTACAATGGGACACGATAAAGCTGCAGATCTTTTAGACAAAACGCTTCAGGAAGAAGAAGACACAGATTATAATCTTACCGAAATTGCAGAAACATATATCAATTTCGAAGCAGAGCAAGAAGATTAATTATTATAAGCCATGCGACGATCTGTCGCATGGTTTTTATCTACCTTAAATTAAAATAATATGGATCAAAATAACAAATACGCTTTAATTACCGGTGCAAGCAGCGGAATAGGATATGAGCTGGCAAAACTCTTTGCTCAGGATGGTTATAACCTTGTCATTGTCGGTCGAAATCATGATGTGCTTAGGGAAAAAGCAAATGAATTTAAAAATTTCGGAATTAATGTTATTCCTTTGGTTAAAAATTTATTCAATCCTGATGAAGCCTATTCTGTATATGCAGATTTAAAACAAAATAACATCAGTCCGGAAATTCTCGTCAATGATGCAGGACAGGGTTTATACGGTAAATTTCAGGATACTGAAATAGATCGGGAGATCGATTTGGTTAACCTCAATATTACTTCTGTTTTAATTCTTACCAAATTATTTTTAAAAGACCGTCTTCCGCAAAACTCGGGAAAGATTTTAAATCTGGCATCAATTGCGAGTAAAGCTCCCGGACCGTGGCAATCTGTTTATCACGGCACAAAAGCATTTATCCTTTCCTGGTCTGAAGCGATACGTGAAGAACTGAAAGATAYCGAGATTACAGTAACAGCACTTCTTCCCGGACCGACAGATACCGATTTTTTCAATAAAGCAGACATGAAACGCAGTAAAATCATGGAAGATAAAGAAAACTTTTCTACGGCAGAAGAAGTTGCTAAAGATGGCTTTACAGCCTTAATGAATGGTGATGATAAAATTATTTCAGGACTGAAAAATAAGCTCACCGTTGCAATGACAAACCTTGCATCAGACAGTATGGCGGCATATCGTATGAACGAAATGCAGAAGCCTATGGATGAAAAATAGTTTTAATAATTAAAAAATACAAAAGATGTTTAGAGACGGCGCAAGAAAAAGCATGTGGCAGGAAGAAATCAAAAGATTTTCTGCTGATGAACATAGTATAAATGAAAAAACCTTCGATGCAATCATTGTAGGTGGCGGAATTACAGGAGTTTCCACGGCATTGGAACTGCAGAAACGCGGTAAAAAATGTCTTCTTATCGAAGCTTCCAATATCGGTTTTGGTACAACGGGCGGAACCACCGCTCATCTCAACACATTTTTCGATATTACTTTTGATGAAGCCATCAATGATTTTGGCGAAGATCAGGCTAAACTTTTGGCAAAAGTGGGACCTGAAGCCATAGAGATCATTGAGAAAAATATTTCACAACATCAGATTGATTGCGATTTTGAAAAGAAAACCGGTTATATTTTTGCTTTAGATGAAAAACAAAATGACAAGCTGAAAAAAATGGTTGAAGCAGCAGGAAAAGTTAGCATCGATATGAAATTCTTTAAAGGAGTTTCATTTCCCGTTTCTTTTGTAAGTGTAGCTTCAGTTCCCGATCAGGGACAGTTTCATCCTATAAAATATATTAAAAAACTTGCTGACGTTTTTATTTCTTTAGGCGGAATTATTCTGGAAAACTGCACCTGTTTAAGCCATTCTGAAGAAGAAAATTATATTACTGTCGAAACTTCAAAAGGAATATTTAAAGCTGAAAACTTAGTGTATGCAACTCACGTTCCTCCGGGAGTAAACGTACTTCATCTGATGGCTGCACCTTATAGAAGCTATGTAATTGCTTTTGAAATAGAAAACAACAAATATTCTGAAGATTTGATGTATGATCTTTATGATCCTTATAGATATTACAGAACGCACGTTATCAATGGCAAGAATCTTCTGATTGCAGGCGGAGAAGATCACAAAACCGGACATGAAGAAGATACCGGAATCTGCTTTTCAAACCTTGAAAATTATGTCAGAAAATATTTTAATGTGGGTGCTGCAGTTTACAGCTGGTCGAGCCAGTATTATGAGCCGGTTGACGGAATGCCTTACATCGGAAAACTTCCCGGAGCTAAAGGAAATGTTTACACGGCTACAGGTTTCCGTGGCAATGGTATGATTTTCGGAACCATAAGTTCACAGGTAATTTCTGATTTAATTACAGAAAATAAAAGTAAATATGAAAAGCTTTTTGATCCCGGAAGAATAAAGCCTGTAGCAGGATTTGCCAGTTTTGTGAAAGAAAATGCAGGTTCGGCAGCAGATTTTATAAAAGATAAATTATTTAAAGAAAAAATAAGCAGCCTTGCAGAACTGAATGACGGCGAAGCTAAAGTTGTGAAATACGAAGGCGCATCTTATGCGGTTTATAAAGAAACAGAAGGAAAAACACATATTTTAAAAAGTACTTGTCCGCACACGTATTGCGATGTTCGATGGAACAGTGCCGAAAAAAGCTGGGATTGCCCGTGTCATGGTTCTCGTTTTGCCATCAACGGAAAATTGTTGAATGCTCCATCAACAGAAGGCTTACAAAGAATACATTTTAACGAAAATGGAGAAGAAGAAAACATCTAAATCAAAATTTTTTTATCAGAACAGCTTAGGTATCGTTTTGCTGTTTTTAATGATCCTTTGTCTTATTGGTCAGTTTTTTACAGGTTTTACTACCGAAAATAAAGAACTGGCAGAACAAGGGCATTCTACATTAACGTTTGGTGAATATTTTCAAAGCGGACATTTTATTCAGGCAACTTTTGAAAACTGGGAAAGTGAATTTCTCCAGATGATGATCTATGTGCTTTTAACCATTTCGTTGCGGCAGAAAGGATCAAGTGAATCAAAATCTTTAACTGAGACTGAAGACGTAGATAAAGAACCGGTTCCGCATTCTAAAGCTCCGTGGGCTGTAAAAAAAGGCGATATTTATCTGAAAATTTATCAGCATTCTTTGTCTCTTGCATTTGCCATCCTGTTTATCATGAGCTTTGTGCTCCATTTCTATGGCAGTTTTAAAGACGAAAACACAGAAAAAATAATGAAAGGTGAATTACCGGGTCGCTGGTTTGAATATATTTCAGACTCAAGATTCTGGTTTGAATCTTTACAAAACTGGCAGAGCGAATTTCTGGCAGTATTCTCATTGGTAATCTTATCAATCTGGCTTCGCGAAAAAGGTTCGCCAGAATCTAAACCTGTTGATATGGCTCATGACGAAACCCCATAACTATTAAAAAAAAACAATAATAATGAAACCTAAAAATATTCCAGGAGTTCCCCAACAAGTGAAAGGCAGTTTTCATGACACTGAAAGCATAAAAAAGATAGATAAAACGAAAGATTTAGATATTAAATTTAATATTTTAAAACAGCGTTTTTTTGCCATAAATAATTGGCAGAAGTATTGCAGCGAAGGCTCTGCCGATTTTAAGCTTTGTGATTCTTCGGGAAAAACTGTGGAGCGTTTACCGGAAATCGGCGATTACATCAGGATCGATATTCCCGGACCAGGTGGAACAGAAGGGCGGTCATTCGACTGGGTTCAGATTATCCAGATTGATTTGGGGATTCCCAATCAGGTGATGATTCAATGCAGACCTTCTGCAGACCCGATCAAGAAGCACAGCCGTAAAATTGCTCATTTTTATTCTAATTCTGCGACCTCTACGTTTTTCGTTTTTAAAGGTGAAAACACAATAAAAGCCGGGATTTATGGCAGAAATGAATCTCCTAATCTGAAATCAGGATTTTTCAACGCCATCAGAAATTGGATGATCGCAATCGGCGGAATGCTCGGTTTTTCAAAAATACAATGGAAATGTCTTGCCAAAGGATTGGTAGATTTTGAATAAATTTTTAAACCTAAAAGCTTATATATTTTATAACCTGTTTTTGTCTATTGTTACTGTTGATCTTATTATAGTCAGAATATTCAAATATTTAAACCTGTTGCGTAAAAATGCACAACAGGTTTTTTTTGCGGCTTTTGTTTATCTTAAAAATAAAAAAAATAGAATATGAAACTGTTTGCCATTGCGATAAAATTAAAATTTAATAACTAATTATTTTAAAATAATCCTTATCACATTCAAGTTATTAATATCAATCAACTAAAATTGCAGTTTAAAAGGTCCTTCAAAATACGTTTCATAAGAATCTAAAAGGTTTCCTTTCAGGTCATAAACGCCGATTGTGATGTTTTGTTTAGACAGATTAACCTCTTTTTCAGGGAACGTTATGGTGATGGTTCCTTTAGCAATTTTGTCTTTGTCTACTGTAATTTTACTTGATCCGCTATAAAAAATTTCACCATGAGCCGGCTCAATTACCTTTATAACGACCGTTTTTTTATCGTTTGATTTGTTCAGAAATGTATAGTTGTACGTATTTGTAATGGATCCGTCGCGTACAAAAAATGTGCTTCCTGCAGGTTTTATAAATTTGGCTTCAAGATCACCTCTGTTGTAAAGCATAAATCCTAAAAACAGCTGCAGCGCGATCAATAATATCATAAAAGCTTTCATTCTTCCTGTAAATCTTGTCGGGGTTTCAGTTTCAATTTCTTTTTCTGAAGCATACCGTATCAAGCCTTCCGGAAGACCAACTTTTACCATGACTTCATCACAGGCATCGATACAGGCTGTACAATTCACACATTCCAATTGTTGACCGTCCCTGATGTCGATTCCGGTCGGGCAAACAACCACACATTGAAAGCAATCAATGCAATCTCCTTTTCCTGCAGCTTTACGATCTTCACCTTTTCTCCATTTTGCCCTGTTTTCACCACGTTTATAATCATAAAAAACATTAATCGTTTCTTTATCAATCAAAACTCCCTGAAGCCTTCCGTATGGACAAACCAATGTGCAAACCTGCTCTCTGAACCATGCAAATACAAAATAAAAAGCTGCCGTAAACAGCATGATTACAATAAAATTTGTAGGATGTGCAAAAGGTCCTTCAGAAATTGTTTTAAAAACTTCTTCATAGCCTACAATTACCATCATCATAAAATGGGTAAAAATAAGTGAGAGGATAAAAAATATTGACCATTTCAGGATTCTTTTCCAGATTTTTTCTGCGTTCCATTCCTGTCGGTCGAGCTTCATCTGTTTATTCCGGTCACCTTCGATTGCAAACTCAATCTTTCTGAAAACACTTTCCAGGAAAATTGTCTGCGGACAGATCCAGCCACAAAAAATCCTCCCGAAAGCAATGGTAAAAATAATGATGCAGACCAGACCTACAATTGCACCTAAAGTAAGAAGAAAAAAATCTTGCAAATAAAAAGGCTGTCCTGCAATAAAAAATTCTCTGTCGATGAAATTGAGCAACAGGAAAGGGTTTCCGTTTATTTTAATAAATGGTTGCTATGACCATGGTCATAATACAGCATTTCTCAAAAATAATATAGAAAACAAGCCATAAAAAAAGACCCAAATTTTGGATCTTTAATTTTTTTAATGATTAATCATTAATCGCTTTTGAATTGAGATTGGTATCTGCAATTTTCGTAAGCAGATTATTGCAGTTTTTCTCTTCGTCTAATGTTGATATCAAAAGTTTCAGACAATCTTTTTCTTTAAGAATTTTTGCGTACGCTGCCAAAGTTCCATAGGTGGCAATTTCGTAATGCTCTACTTTCTGTGCTGCTGCAATAATTCCTGCATCACGCACTGCACCTGGTTTTGTTTCTTCCATAATGCTTTTACCTTCATCTAAAAGACCCTGCATTGCATCGCATTTTTTTGCCTGCGCTTTTTTCTTTAAAGCTTTAAAACAGCCTTCAAGCCTGCTTATTTGTTCTTTGGTTTCTTCCAGATGATCGGCAATTGCTTTTTTAAGTTTAGGATCGGTTGCATTTTTCTCCATTTTAGGTAACGCTTTTGCAAGAGCCTTTTCTGCCCAATAAATATCTTTTAAAGAATCTTCAAACAGATCGCTCAAATCTTTTGCGGCATCTTTTTTGGCAGGAGTTTTAGCAGTTGATCCGGATGGAGTTTTAGTAGTTTTTTTTGTTGTGCTTTTTTTAGCTGGTGCATTTTTAGTTTCCATAAAAATTTTTGTTTTAGTTGGTTTATGTTTTTAAAATTACAATTTTCAGACCATCAGGTTAAAATTATCAAGATGTGGTATCTGTTGTTTTATTTTTTACAAAAACATGATTATAAGCATAACTAAAGTATATTTTAATCTTTAAATTCGGGTATTACAAAATATCAGACACCAAATACAATCAAAATATATTAAATATGAAAAACATATTTCATCATCGAAAACAATTGAAAATCTACATCTGAATACCTCTTCAGATCACCGCAGTAATTCACTGCCGAAAATTATATTCAGGGTTTAACGAGAGATATTTTTCTCTTTGATCAAATTAAAAAAGTTATGGAATTTGAAAAAAATATGCTGTCCGATATTGGTCAGTTGTTATTAAATGTGGGCGAAACGGTATCGGTTGCCGAAAGTGTTACTTCAGGCTTTTTACAGTTTTCGTTTTCACAGATAAAAGATGCCTCAGAATTTTACAGAGGCGGCATTACAGCTTATACATTAGAAGAAAAGGTAAAATTTTTAAATGTTGATAAAGAAGAAGCTCAGCAATGTGATTGCGTCTCTTCTCATATTGCAGAAGTTATGGCAGAAAATGTCGCCCAATCTTTTGAAACCGATTGGGGAATTGCAGTGACAGGTTATGCAACTCCGGTGGAAGAATCTGATCATAAAATATTTGCATGGTTCAGCTTTAGTTATAAAAATGCTGTGATTTACACAAAACAGCTGTACTTACATCCCAGAACGCAGCCTCAAAATGCACAGGTTTATTATGCGGAGTTTATTTTAGGATGCTTTAAGACTCAATTAGAGGAACTTCAATCTGATTAATATTCAAATAATAATTAAAAAAATAAACAATGAATAATTTACAGTTAAAAAATAAATCCGTTTTAATTACCGGAGCCGACAGCGGAATAGGTAAAGCAGTAGCATTGCTTTTTGCTAAAGAAGGAGCAAATATTGCCTTTATTTACCACAGTGACGACGATAATGCCGAAAAAACAAAAAAAGAAATTCTAGCTTTCGGAAATGAATGCATCATTATAAAAGGTGATGTAAATGAGAATGATTTTTGTGAAAAGACAGCAAAACAAGTAGCAGAAAAATTTGGCGGGATCGACATTTTAATCAATAATGCAGGAACGCAGATTCCGCAGGATGATATTTTGAAATTAAAGGAAGAAGATATCCGTACAACTTTTAATTCAAACATCATCGGAATGATTTTGCTGAGCAAGGCTGTTTTTCCTTATTTAAAAGAAGGCAGCAGTGTTATCAATACCACATCTGCAGTGGCGTATCAGGGTCACGAAGAGCTTTTAGATTACTCGGCAACGAAAGGTGCGATTGTTTCTTTCACAAGATCATTGGCATTACAGTCAAAACCAAAAGGAATAAGAGTAAATGCAGTTGCTCCCGGTCCAGTTGCCACACCTTTAACCAAAGAAACTTTTGGTGAAGAAAAGGAAGACGAAAGCAAACCGCCTTTACAGAGAAATGCATCAACAGAAGAGATTGCCCCAAGCTATCTTTTTTTAGCTACCGAAGCTTCGGCACAGATTACAGGTCAGGTTCTGCATCCCAACGGCGGAATTATTGTCAACGGATAAAAATGATAAATGATGAAGGAAAATGGAGTGATCTTTCAGTTTTTTCATTGGTATCATGAGGGAAATCTCTGGAACGAATTTGCAGAAAAAGCAGAAAGTCTAAGCTTATTGGGAATTTCGGCAGTCTGGTTTCCGCCGGCAAATAAATGTGAACTTGGGCTTAAAGGAAGAGGTTATGATGTTTACGATCAATATGATTTGGGCGAATTTAATCAAAAAGGAACCATTAAAACCCGTTACGGAACCAAAGACGAATATTTAAATGCCATAAAAAAAGCGCACGAAAACAACATCTCTGTGTATGCAGATATTGTTCTGAATCACAGAATGGGCGCCGACGAAACAGAAACAGTTACCGTACAAAAAGTTGATGAAGAAGACCGTACAAAAAAGATCGGAGAACCTTTTATTGCAGAAGCTGCAACTAAATTTACATTTCCGGGAAGGGGAGGAGTTTATTCAGATTTTGTCTGGGATTATCAATGTTTCAGCGGGATTGATAGGGTGACGAAAAATGGTGAAAACAAAAAAGGAATTTTTAAAATTCATAATGATTGCGGTACAGAATGGAATAATTCTGCAAGCCATCAGTTTGGAAATTATGATTATCTGATGGGCGCCGACATAGAATACCGGAATCCCAAAGTTATTCAGGAAATAAAAAACTGGATCAAATGGTATATGGAAACCACAAAAGCAGACGGTGTAAGACTGGATGCGCTTAAACATATTTCGTCTGATTTTTTAGAAGAATTTATTCATTATCTTAAAACAGAAATTAATGAAAATATTTTTGTGATGGGAGAATACTGGAAGGATGATGCCGATAAGATTTCAGACTTTTCTGAACGAATGAATAGTTTGATTTCACTGTTTGATGCGCCGTTGCATTACAATTTTTTCAACGCTTCCAAACAAAAAAAAGATTTTGACCTAAGAACTATTTTTAAGAAAACTTTTTTGAAAGATCATCCTGCGGTTTGTGTTTCATTTGTCGAAAACCATGATACACAACCTTTGCAGGGATTGGAATCTTCTGTTGAAGAATGGTTCAAACCTTTGGCGTATGCAATTATTCTGCTTTCGGAAATGGGTTATCCATGCGTGTTTTATGCAGATTTTTATGGTGCTGAATATACCGATACGAAAGACGGTGTGACCCAAAAAATTATTATTCCTAAAGTGGAAATTCTTCCTAAACTTCTGGAAGCACGGCAAAAGTTTGCTTTCGGTGAACAGGTAAATTATTTTGATAATAAAAACTGTATTGCCTGGCTCAGAAAAGGAAATTCTGATTCAGCTCCGTGCGTAATTATTTTATCGAACGGTGATGATGCGCAAAAACAAATTGACCTAGGAAAACAGTTTGCAAAACACAGGTTCAGAGATTTCCTCCGTCACCGTACAGAAATCATTGAATGCGATGAAAACGGTAAAGCAATGTTTACCGTTAATTCTGAATCTGTAAGTATTTGGGTTTCAATTTGATTTTTAAAATTATTCTTCCTCTTCTTTTTTGAAACTGACAACTTCGTAAAGGTCGTCGGAAGAATATTTTTTGCAGCTTTCATCATTGAATTTTTCAGGACTTTTAAGAAAATCATCAATAAACTTTTTGCTTTCATCTGTGTTTGCCGGAGCAATTACAAGATAATACTGCTTTAAAACCGATTCGTCAGCATTTTTAAGAGATTCTTCTTTATGCTGTAAAGCTTCTTTATAATTCATTTTTTTTAAAATTTAGATTAATCTTCTTTACTTTTATATCGTTCGATGTTGCTGAATTGATTGTAAGAAACACGCAACTGCTTAAGCTGATTGGCAATTATTTCTGAACTTTCGTTGCAGAGATCTCCGCTTTTCAAAGCGTTATCGTAGGCTTCAATAGCATGTTTTTCGCCAAATACTACATTTTCCAATGTTTCCTGATCGCTGTTGGTTGTTGGTAAAGAGTTTTTAATGTCAATCCAGGTGCGATGAAGGTTTCCTGCTAATGACGTCGTGTTTTCGTCAGGATTTCCGCCCCTTTCCGTGATTAGGTTAATAATTTCGTTCTTCATTATTTTCGATTGCGAAATCATTTTATCATATTCACCTTTAAGATCTGAATAGCTTTCCCAAACTTTTCCTTCCACTCTTTCAAAACCTTTTATTCTATCATTGGTGATATGGAGAAGGTCATTGAGTACGGCAATTGTTTTTGAATTTTCCATAATAATATTTTTTGAAGTTTAAACAATAAATATGCCCTGAACTTGTTTTGTGGTATGTAACAGTTTTAATTTTAATTAAATTTTAAATAAAAAAAATTGCCTACATAATTAACGCAGGCAATTTCATAATCATGATAATATATGTGATGGTGTGTTTAAAATCTTTCAATTATTATGCCACACATAGATTTTGCGGTATTAAATCAATTAAAATAATATTGTCAACTTGTGGTGCATTAGACTTAGAGCCTGTTTTTTAAAATTAATAAATATGAATTTCATGATTGGTTTTTCGCAAAGGCGCAAAATTGTTTAAATATAGTACGCTTTAAGGCGCAAAGATTTTATCTTCGATAAAATTGATCAGCATTATAAAAGAAAATCTTTGATTTTCTCCTTGCGTCTAAAAACAGAAACTTTATCAAATCTTGCGTCTTTGCGTTTTTCCAATAAATTTAAATAGGTATTTGTATTTCATAAATAAGTGTTAACACTTTTGTTTAACTTAAAAATACGGAGAATTTTGTAAAAAAACTTGTTTGGCTTTGCAATAATTTTTTATCGCAATGATAAACAGAGAAAATAGCAAAAAGCTTTGTAATTTTCAAGATAAACAAAGGCACTTCGTTTATAAAAAAAATACAAATAATTAATTTTCAATATTTAAAATTTTATTCATCAATGCAAAACAGGTATTATCAAATTATTGCTCATAAAGAAATATGACTTTTATGTTACTAATCATAAAGTTTAACATTAGATAAGTCTACTTTTACAACCGCTAATCGATAAGTGAAATTGGTTTTCACTTTATAAGATGTGCATAATTATACGTTTACAATATTATATGGTTATTGATGAAGAAATACTTCTTAAAAATAAAGCTGAAATTCAGGAATATAAAGCAGGAGAAACAATTTTTTTAGAAGGCTCATTGCCTAAATATTATTTTCAGATCCGGTCGGGACTCGCAAAATTAAATACTTACAGAGAAGATGGTTCAGAATTCATTCATAGCATTCCGTCTGATGGACACTGCTTCGCCGAAACATTTTTGTGGTGCGATGTACCGTACTGCATCAATGCCGAATCGGTAAGCGATACTGTTATCATAAAGTTAGGGAAATCAGATTTTATGCAAATGCTTTCCGAAAACAAAGATTTAACGCAAAATCTCTTACGTCATAATTCTGAAAGAATGTATTACCGCCACAAAATGTTAGCGACATTGTCTATCAATAACCCGTCTCACCGCATTTATAGGGTGCTTGAGTTTTTAAAAAATCATCACGGCATCAAAGAGCCATTCGAGTTTATTGTGCCTTTTTCGAGACAGCAGATTGCCAATCTTACCGGTCTTCGTGTAGAAACGGTAATACGAACGGTAAAAAAACTGGAGCAGGAAAACCTGGTTCGGATTTCTGACGGAAGAATTTGTGTTTAATTTTTTTAATACAAAACAACTTAATGACTGATATTCGAGTTGATTTCATTTTAAGATAAAAATTTACCCCTGATTTCTCAAGGGTAATTTTTTTTATTTAATTTTATCGTAGATAAATTTGGTAACCAAAGCACCAAAAATATAATATCCGGCGGTCATTATTTTCTTT
Organism: Chryseobacterium sp. 2TAF14; assembly: GCF_052115105.1. Taxonomy (NCBI): domain Bacteria; kingdom Pseudomonadati; phylum Bacteroidota; class Flavobacteriia; order Flavobacteriales; family Weeksellaceae; genus Chryseobacterium; species Chryseobacterium sp. 2TAF14. Next base: position 6,656 of record NZ_JBFRGA010000080.1, on the reverse strand, counting down.
TTGTTGTTTTCTGCAACAGGAGCATCATTTAAGCCCATTTTTTGAGGCAGTACGATGGCTCCGATCCCTGCAGCAATTCCGCTGGTAAAATGATGACTAGTCGCTGTAGTTCCATAGTAAATTGCGTTGCTTACAATATCTCCGGCAAGAGTTGCAGCGTACAATTTATCGGGGTCAGAGATTTCAAGAGCTGTAGAATCTGTTACTTTTTTTAAAGCTTCTTCTCCGACTTCATTAATGTGCGGAACATTATCAAAATTTTTTCTTACAATTTCGTGGAGTAGGTTGAGGGCAATCGCTCCGCCTAATCCGGCTAACATTTTTTTAAGCATATTATTTATTTTTAGGTTAAATTTTATTTTTTCTGATTGCTTTTTCCGGGCTGTAAAATCATTCGTATGGAAGGATTGTTGGTAATGAATAATCTGAACCATTCTAATGCAAGTCTTATCCTGTTTCTGAATCCCGTTAAAGGAATAATGTGAATAAAAAGCCAGGTAAGCCAGGCAAAAAATCCGGTATAAGAGAACTTAGGCAGATCGACCACGGCTTTAYATTTAGAAATAATAGCCATGCTTCCTTTGTCATTATAAATAAACGGTTGAAGTCTTTCTCCTTTTTTAGATTTTCTAAGATTTTTTGCAGCTAATTTTGCCTGTTGAATGGCAACCTGCGCAAGTTGTGGATGACCTTTAGGATATTTTTTGTCGGTCAGTTGCAGACAAATATCTCCTAAGGCATAAATGTTTTCAAAGCCTAAAACCCTGTTGTATTCATCAACAAGAAGTCTTCTTCCTTTTCCGATACAGTTTTCAGGAATTCCGGCTACTTCGCGACCGATTACTCCTGAAGTCCAGATTAACGTTTCTGTTTTTATTTTATTTCCGTCAGATAATATAACGTTTCCGTCTATATAATCTTTTACAGAAACATTGAGAAGGATATTAACTCCCAGTCTTTTTAAATTTTCATAAGCCGTTTTTTTTGCAGCGTCACTCATAGGAGCCAATAACGAAGGTAACGCATCTACTAGATAAAGATGAGAGAGATCCAGCTCTATTTCGGGATATTCTTTTTCTGCAATAAAAACACCCATTTCTGCGATCATTCCGGCGAGCTCCACTCCGGTAGGGCCGCCTCCTGCAATCACAATGTTCTGCAATCTTGCCGCTTTATTTGTATCTTCATTTCTTGAAGCCTTTTCGAGGACTAATAACAAATGATTTTTAAGATATAAAGCTTCATGGATTGTCTTCATAGGAAGTGCGCATTGCTCTACATTTTCTAAGCCGAAAAAGTTGGTTTCTGTTCCCAGTGCAATAACTGCATAATCGTAGCCCAAATTACCGGTATCTGTTTCAATAATCTGAAGTTCCGGATCAATTTTAAGGAAACTTCCCATATGATAATGTACATTAGTATAGTCTGAAAACAGCTTTCTGAAAGGATAACTAATGTGGGAAGGCTCTATAAAAGCGGTCGCAACCTGATAAATTAAAGGAGGAAAAAAATGGTAGTTATTCCGGTCAACTAAAGTAATGATAAACTCATCAGATTTAGCTATGGTTTTGATGAAATTAATACCTGCAAAGCCTCCTCCTACGACAACGATATGTTTTTTCATAACAGGATATTTAGATTTGGTGTACAATGCTTTATTCAATAATAAGACCAATATAGGCGGAAAAAAAAGTTGTGGTACTTTTTTTGTTTTTAAAGCTCAATATGATTGAGGTCATAACGAATCGGAGAATATTAAACTAAATTTGATTTCACCAAACACCAAAAAATATTTTATTATGAAAACTTATTTTCTTACTGCCCTAGTTTTAGGTGCAACATTAATCAGCTGTTCAAAAGAAAAAACAGAGGTAAATCAAAATGACACCATGTCAACCGAAACTTTACCTGCAGATACTTCCATGGCTTTGCCGCCTTCAGACACTACTGCTCTGAATGCTCCGATGAATGCTGATACTGCAAAAACAAAAAGCTCAGACACAACTTCTGTAAAAAGATAAAGTTTTTGCCTGTAACCATCTTATATATTTGCACCCCAATTTTATTAGTTTATTTTTTGCCCATATTTTCTATTTTGGGGTGCTTTTCTTCTGTATAAAACTCAAACAGTTGATATAAATGGGTTACAAATCTGAAAAAAATCAATTTATTTTTAAAATCAATTAATAAATCACAAAATAATATGGATACAAACAACCAAAAAAACGAAAAATTAGATCAGCTAAAAGATCACACCACAGATAATTCTAACGAAAAACTAACCACAAATCAGGGATTAAAAATAAATAACAATCAGGATTCATTAAAGGCAGGAGAACGGGGCGGAACTCTGTTGGAAGATTTTATTTTGCGCGAAAAAATAACTCATTTTGATCACGAAAGAATCCCTGAACGTATTGTTCATGCACGAGGATCAGGAGCTCATGGTGTATTTAAGCTGTCAAAAAGCATGGAAAAATATACGCAGGCAAAATTTTTATCAGGCGTAGGAAAAGAAACTCCGGTTTTTGTGAGGTTTTCAACGGTTGCAGGTAGCAGAGGAAGTACAGATTTAGCACGTGACGTAAGAGGTTTTGCCATAAAATTTTATACGGAAGAAGGAAATTATGATCTTGTAGCCAACAATATGCCTGTATTTTTTATTCAGGATGCCATGAAATTTCCGGATCTGGTACATGCCGTAAAGCCGGAACCCGACAATGAAATTCCACAGGCGGCTTCTGCACACGATACTTTTTGGGATTTTATTTCTTTAATGCCCGAAAGTATGCATATGATTATGTGGCTGATGAGTGATCGTGCAATCCCTAGAAGTTATAGAATGATGGAAGGCTTTGGGGTTCATTCGTTCAGGTTTATCAATAGTGAAGGCAATGCATTTTTTGTAAAATTTCATTTAAAGCCAAAATTGGGAGTACATTCTGTAGCTTGGCCCGAAGCACAGAAAATTTCGGGAGCCGATCCTGATTTTCACAGAAGAGATCTGTGGGAAGCTATTGAGAACGGAGCTTTTCCGGAATGGGATTTAGGTGTACAAATTGTTCCGGAAGAAAATGAGCACGATTTTGATTTTGATCTTCTGGATCCTACGAAGATYATTCCTGAAGAATTGGTTCCTGTAGAAATTTTCGGAACTTTAACTTTAAATAAAAATCCGGACAACTTTTTTGCTGAAACCGAGCAGATTGCATTTCATCCCGGTCATTTAGTTCCCGGAATCGATTTTACAAATGATCCGCTTTTGCAGGGAAGATTATTTTCATATACCGACACTCAGCTTTCGAGATTAGGCTCTCCTAATTTCCATGAAATTCCTATTAACAGATCTGTTCAGACCGTTCACAACAACCAGAGAGACGGTCATATGAGACAGCAGATTGTAAAAGGAAAAGTAAGTTACGAGCCAAACTCAATCGGTGGAGGCTGTCCGTTTCAGGCAATGATGAAAGAAGGAGGTTTTGCATCATACGGAGAAAGGATAAGCGCCACCAAGATCAGAGCAAGAAGCGAATCTTTCGTAGACCATTATTCGCAGGCAAAATTATTTTACAACAGCCAGTCTGAAACTGAAAAAATCCACCTGCAAAAAGCACTGACTTTTGAACTGACTAAAGTTACCATTCATGCCATCAGAGAAAGAATGGTAAGCCAGCTGAATTTTATTAACGGCGAATTAGCTCAGATTGTAGCTGAAAAATTGGGCGTGGAAGTTAAAACTCTTGCACAACCCAACGGAAGTATTCCTGCAGATGCAGATCCCGCAACGCTGCAAAGTGAAGAACGTGAACCGAAAATTAAAATTTCTGATGCTTTAAGCATGAAGAATACGGTTAAAAACACCATTGAATCAAGAATAATTGCCGTTCTTGTAGCTGATGGATGTGACGGTAAAAGAATTACCGAGTTTCTTGATAAGATCGAAAAAGAAGGTGGGGTTATTCAGTTTGTAGCTCCGGAAGTTGCTCCTGTAAAAGCTGATGATGGCTCTCTGATTGGGCCGCAGCATTCAATATCCAGTACGATGAGTGTATGTTTTGATGCAGTTTATGTAGCACCTGGAGAAACCTCATCACAAAACTGGATTCAGCCTGATTATAAAAATAGTGTTGTTGAATTTATAAACATTTGCATCAGGGAGATAGGGTAGTAGTACCTTTCCCGATTGCTTGTGGATGCTGTTATTTCTGTGAAAATGATCTTCCCGGAGGATGTGAAAATTCAAATCCTGAAAACTATGGTCCGGAAGGTGGAATTATGACAGAAAAAGGCGGCGGAATGTTTGGCTATACTGATCTTTACGGTGGTTATAACGGAGGTCAGGCTCAGTATGTAAGAGTTCCTTACGCTAATTTCGGCCCGAGAAAAGTACCCGATCTGCTTACAGATGAACAGGCTTTATTTCTTACCGATATTTTCCCAACCGGCTATACCGGAGTGATGTGGGGAAACCTTAAAGGAGGCGAATCGGTCGCTATTTTCGGAGCAGGACCAGTTGGTTCAATGGCTGTGAAAAGCGCAATTCTTCATAATGCAGGAAAAGTAATTGTAATTGATACTTTACAATACAGATTAGACCAAATCAAAAAACTGACAGGTTGTGAAACGATTCTTTGGGAAGATGCCGATTCTACAGTTGAAAAAATCAGACAACTAACGAAAGGAAGAGGAGCAGATCTTTGCATTGATGCTGTAGGATTTGAACCTGAACGCTCTTTCCTCGACAGAGCAAAAGCAGTAATTAATTTTGAAAAAGGCTCAATGAAAGTTCTGGAAGCCTGTATGAGCGCAGTAAGAAGAGGTGGAACGGTTTCTGTTTTGGGCGTTTATGCTGTTAATTATGACAATTTCAGGCTTGGGCAAATTTTTGATAAAGGAATCATGCTACGAGCAGGGCAATCTCCCGTTCATGCTATTATTGATAAACTGATGAAGCATGTGGAAAACGGAGAAGTAAAACTGGATGATATCATTACCCATCGTTTATCATTAAATGATGTAGCAAAAGGCTACGAACTTTTTGATAAAAAAGAAGATGGTTGCGTAAAGGTAGTACTTGATCCCTGGATGTAATTTTGCGATTTATATAAAAAGAGGAGGCTGTTTCAAAAGTGAGACAGCCTCTTTTAATATATTTTACTAAGATAAACTTAGCAGGCTAAAATAATAAGGAATAATTATAAAGTATATTTTTGAACAGTCAATTTACCCGGTTCTCCTGATTTCCCTTCGATCCCCTTTATTCCGTCAGTTCCATCCATTCCTTTTCTTCCTCGTCCTCTTTCAGGGCTTAAACGTGTACAATTTCCGGCATTTGAACCACCTTCACCACCATCACCACCTCTTCCTCCAATACCAATAATACCTGGCTGACCGGCTAAGCCTTTTTCAGAAGTCAGATTAAAAAGATTTTCAGTCGAAGGGTTTTTATTAATATAATTCACAAAAAAGAATCCTCCATTCCCACCATTTCCACTATTTCCTGCATTTCCACCGTTGGTGCCGTTCGTTCCGTCACTACCTCTTCCCGGACCTCTTTCACACATGCCAAAATCGCCGTTTCTTGCATTTCTCCCATTGCGTCCTTTTACACCGTTTTTACCAGGCATTCCGCTTCCTGCATTTCCTCCATTCTGGGCATTTAGATTGACGGTAATTAAACTTTCAAATTTGTCTAATATGAAAAACTTCACCAAACTACCATTATCGCCATTATCTCCGTTGGTCCCATTTATATTTTGTTCGTTTCCATTTAAACCACTTTTTGCAAAATATTGAGTGAATGATTGAATACTAGACCTATTGTCAAATTCAATTTTATTTGCGTAAACTTCAAGAGAATTTCCATTCGTGATTATTTTAGTGTTTTCCAACTTTAATTTATCAATTGCCAATACAAATAGCGAATCATTTTCTCCGATATTGCCGAGATTCAATTCCACATCTCTAAGAATTAAAGTTCCACTTTGGTGTAATCTCTGACTTAATTCATTCTGTGTATTTAAAACTACAGCATTTGTAATTTTTGAAGGGATGTCACTAAATTTAATTTTACCTGACAAAATCAGAATTTCATTATTCTGACAATAGAAATTTGTCATAGCGAAGACGATGCTTAATAAAGTTATTAAAATTTTCATGGTTGTTGTTTTTTTGATTAGAATTAATATGATAGGTTTTAAATAATATTTCAGTTAGTGTAAAATAATCTTCTTAAATAGTATGATCACACTGCAATTTTTATTAAAACAGAACTCCGGTGTTTCAGAAAATTTCTTTCTTACCATTTCATAATAAAGCATTTAGTTTTTATGAATGTAAATTTCTTATTTTGTATAGATGATGACAATACTCCTTTTGGGTAATTTTTTTAAGTTTTTATGACTTATTTTTTTCTTAATAAAGAATCTGTTGAATGTGATGCTGAAATGTAGGTGTATAATCTGCAAAAATATATTGGTGATGCAAAGATGGTTTTTGTGTTTTTTTAATTTATATTAGCATAAAAACTTGTCGTTATGCCGAAAAACATTATCAGGAATTTTCAATTTGGAGTGGTACTTTCTTTAGTGTTGCTGATTGCAAGTTCTATAGCATCTTATATAAGCATTCAGAAGCAGACGGCAAATCGGGAAAGC
>NZ_JBFRGA010000079.1:0-10699 GCF_052115105.1 Chryseobacterium sp. 2TAF14 | reverse complement strand
GACCCATGTTGGCTCGTTATGGTGAAGCTTATATGCCAACTCCGGGAGGCGATAAAATCGGAAGAAGAAGATTAGATACTCACTTTCAAGGTTTGGTAGAATTGGGAGCAGAATTTAATTATGATGAAGAAGAATATTTTTATTCATTAAAAGCGAAAGAGCTTAACGGAAAATTTATTCTTCTGGAAGAAGCTTCTGTAACCGGAACTGCAAACATCGTAATGGCTGCAGCTTTAGCGAAAGGAAAAACCAGAATCTACAACGCAGCGTGCGAACCTTACCTACAGCAACTTTGTAAAATGCTGAACAGAATGGGCGCGAATATTTCAGGAATCGGTTCAAATTTACTGACGATAGAAGGAGTGACTCATTTAAGCGGAACTGAGCACACCATGCTTCCGGATATGGTTGAAATCGGCTCGTGGATTGGTCTTGCTGCGATGACAAAATCTGAAATCACGATTAAAAATGTAAACTGGAACCAGCTGGGAGTTATCCCAAATACATTCAGAAAATTAGGAATCCAATTGGAGCAAAGCGGTGATGATATTTACATTCCGTCTCAGGAACATTATAAGATTCAGAAGTTTATCGACGGATCTATTCTTACGGTTTCAGATGCACCTTGGCCAGGATTTACACCAGATTTGCTTTCTATTATTTTGGTAGTGGCAACACAGGCAAAAGGAAGTCTTTTAGTACACCAGAAAATGTTTGAATCGAGATTATTTTTCGTTGATAAATTAATTGATATGGGTGCTCAGATTATTTTGTGCGATCCGCACAGAGCGACTGTTATCGGTCTAAACCAAGAATCTCCGCTTCGTGGAACGACAATGGTTTCCCCGGACATCAGAGCAGGAAATGCGCTTTTGATTGCAGCACTTTCAGCGGAAGGAAAATCGATCATTCACAATATCGAGCAAATTGACCGCGGTTATGAAAATATCGATGGAAGATTGAAAGCGATTGGAGCTGATATTGAGAGAATTTAATGTAGGAATTAGGAATTAGGAATTAGGAATTAGGAATTAGCAAAATTACTTTTTACTTTTTACTTTTTACTTTAATAAAGAAAATCATAAAAAAACCGTTCAGAATAATATTTTGAACGGTTTTTCTTTTTTTAAATTAAACTTAAAATCTGCTTAATTTACTTAATCTGCGAGAGATTTATTTTTAAATAAAATTAAATTTTTAAAAATCTTGTAGCGACATTTTACCAGCCACCACCGCCACCGCCGCCGCCGCCGCCGCCGGAAAAACCACCGCCGCCTGATCCGGAACCGGAACTACTTCCCGAGCTTGAAGGTTGTGTAGCCGAAGATTGTATCGAATTGGTTAAGCTCGAATTAAGCACACTTGCCATCGCAAAATGATTCATTGATGAACCAACATACCAATTGCTTTGATATTCATAAGACATTTTTTTGAGCAGATCGTCAAATTTTTTGCCCCAAATTTCATCAACTCCCAAAACCATTGCAAAAGGCAATAATTTTTCAAAAGACTGAGGCGTCATTTCCGGGGGATTATGAAATTTAAGCTGTTGATTTTCGGCAGCTCCCATATACATTTTAAAACCATCGATCAGAGATTTTTTTCTCAGCTTTTCTTCTGACGGACGTTTAATTAAAAACTGGTAAATTACAAGTGACATAAAACCTAAGACAATAAAAATATAGCATACATTAAAATTATTGTCAATCGTAAAATCGCTTCCTTTATAAATAAGAACTCCCAAAATCACAAAAGCAACCACTGGAAAAACAAGGAAAATTTTAAATAAACCCGGATAAAATTTAAACAAAACAATGGCAATCACAAAAGCTATCGTTAAAACAGCAAGAATGAAAATTCCTAAAAATACTTTTTCAAATTCCGGGAAGATGGTAAAGCTTACGAAAAGTCCGAGAAAATAAACTCCTAAAATAACCAGAATCGGTAAAATCAGTTTTTTAGAATTATTTCCTTCATTCAGCATTTTGTCGTGCTGAAATTTTAATGCAGACTGAAAACTTCGGACTGTCTGCTCAATTTTAGGATCATATTTTCCGTCAAATTTTATGCTGTCTGAAATATTGGAAAACAGGCTGTTCATCAGGTTAATTTCCTCTTTTGGCAAATTCTGATCTGCGTTTTTCAGCTTTTTCACAGTAAACTGTTTCGATTTAAACAAGCCAAAAACTCCTGAATCTTCGTTTTCAATAATCTGCACATAACCTTTTACAGCTAAATTAACCAAAGCCGCCGTGAGATATTTATTTTTAAAATTTTCGGAATGAATAAAGCCTAAAGAAGCCGGCGAAAGATCATCCGGTGAATTAAACTGCGGATAAACCGTAGGTTTTTCAGGATCAACTCCATATTTTTTCCAGGTTGAATAGTAATAAAACAACAACCCTAAAAAGATCACGATTCCCGCAATGAGAATCCCGAATTTCTCGAGAAAAGTTGGTGGCGGCGGCGGAATCATAATTCCTTTTTTAAAGCCAACTGCAATCGTCAAACCTTCACCAGATCCTAAATCTTTTGCGCTCCACTCAATTGAATGTTCAGAAAGAACTTTAGCCAGACAATCCTGAGAAGTACTTCCGTAACCGCCTTTGTAACAAGAATTCTGAATAATTCCGGCTCCTTGCGGAAGATTTACCGTTGCCGAAATACTGTCAACCGGAAAATTCCATTCGTTGCCATTCACATTCCAGTACAGCTCGTCATATTTTTCAAAAAAACCGATTTGCTTTTCTGTGGTGTAGTTGATTTCATAATCGTAATCTCCCGGAGATAAGATGACATCTTTATTTCCTACATAAATTTTGAGATAACCGTCTTCAATTTCTTCATGAAAATCTTCATCAACACCGTTCTTCTTAACGGAAACGATATTATATTTTACCTTCTGCGTTCTGTTATTCAGGTTTCTCACCAAAGGAAGCGAGCGGAAAATCCCACGTTTGATTTCGTTACCTTCGCTGTGAACTTTTATTTTTTCGGTAATATTGAGTCCTAAATTTTTATCAACATTTATATTCGCATGGAAATTAAGAATACGCTCTGTATTGTTGGCAATTGCCAATTGGTCGGGAATTACAACCTCATCCTGCGCAAAACCGAGAGAAATGAAAATGAGAAAAAGAACTGCTAAAATCTTTTTCATTCCTTAAAATTTTACTGATGGAACTTCTCTGTCGGCAATATTTTCAAGCTCGAAGAATTTAGATTTTTCAAACTTATACATATTTGCGATAATATTGCTTGGGAAAGACTCTACCAAAGTGTTGTTTTCTCTTACCGTTCCGTTGTAATATCTTCTGGATTTTTCAATATCGTTTTCTATGGAAGTTAATTCTGCCTGCAATTGCTGGAAGTTGGCGTTAGCTTTCAGATCGGGATACTGCTCTGCAACGGCAAATAAATTTACCATTGCCTGATTAAGATTTTTCTCTGCAATCTCTTTTCCTTCCACAGAATCTGCACTTACCGCCAGATTTCTTGCTCTTGTTACATTTTCAAGGGTTTCTCTTTCGTGGGTAGCGTAACCTTTTACGGTTTCTACCAAATTAGGAATCAAATCGTGACGTTTTTTGAGCATCACATCAATACTGCTCCACGCTTCCTGAACAAGATTTCTGAGTTTTACCAGACGGTTGTAAACAGATACTCCGTAAAGCAGCGCAAGAACCAAAACGCCACCAATAATAAGTGCAGTCATAATTTTGTAATTTTATTTAGATTAAAAATAAACTTTTTCTCGGAGAATTGAATAAAATCTACAATGAATATTAATTTAAATTCCGTCACTTCGAGTAGATTTTGAAAAAATCGTATCGAGAAGTTGATAACAAAAGTTCTCGATACAAATTCCTCCAGAATTTTACTCGAACTGACGTAATTCAAAATAACCTTAACGTAAATTAAATTTTAAAAAAAAGCGCTCAATAAATTGAACGCTTCTCAAACTATATGGACGTACAGCTTTATGAATATTTTCTGCAGGTATATTCTACAGTGGTATTCAAGAGTTTATTTTTATTCAGGAAAAATTCCAGTTGCTGAGATTCTTCCTGTGTTGCATTGATGTATAACTGAAATGAGCCAAAATTGTTTCCGTTCATATACTCCACATTTGCGCTTAAAACTTTGTAACAAATTCCCATCTGCTCGTAAATAGCATTTAAAAGATGATCGAATTTCATTTTCCCGTTCAGTTCCACTTCAAGAATCAATTCTTTTCTGACAAGGGTTACATTTTTTGGCAAAGCCTGCAAATTGCGTGTAATCATAACTAAAACATTTTTGATTAATACTACTTTCTGAATTACATATTTTTAAATATTTACTCATTTATTCTTTGACAAAAGTATAAAAAATTATTAGTCTACAAAATTAGTAGGGTAATAATTTTTAATTTTAACAAAAAAAAGAGAAGCTTTTCAGTTTCTCTAATCTTTGTATCTGTTTAAACAGTAAAAATGCCACGAATGCACGAATTATTAAAAAAAAAATATTATTATTTAATTTGATTTAACTCAAATAAAAAAAATTCGTGTATTCGTGGCAAAAAATAGATCATTACAATTCTTTTATTCTTTCAATTTTATCTGAAGCAGCCAAACCATTCGGGTTACAGCCCAATTCACCTTCRGGAACCTTTAGATTTTTCCTAGCATAAAACTCTTCCCAAAATGCATTTGTTTTCCCGGTTTTAGGATCAATGAAAGTCATTGGTTCAAGGATGAAGATTTTGTCTTTTCTGAATGCTCTTTCAATAAAATCTGAGCAATAGTAAGAATTTTCATCTAAAATATAATTGAAATTGTAAGGCTTTCCCAACATAGAATTTGCCTTTTCTATTGCATCAGGAATATTTTTTTGGAACGCAGGTTTTAATCTGTAAACAATCACTTTTTGCCCGTCATTTTCCTGATCTTTTAAAAAATCATTTAAATTCTGTTTTTGCGAACCTTCTTTGGGAGCCGCATGTAGAACAAAGACGCCGGTTTTGTCTTTTTGTAAGATTCCGATATGGTCAAACGAAGCATTTTCCTGTTTTTGGGTTACGTTATTAATCGCACCCGACAAACCATTTTGTTTTGCCGTCACAAATAATAAATCGCCGTTTTTTAAACCTAAAGCCTGAGAATTTCTGCAACCTGAAAAGAAAATCAGAATYGAGAAATAGAAAATCAGTTTTAATGAAGATTTATTTTTTAAGATTTGTTTCATAAGTATCGATCCATTCTTGTACTGTCATTTTTTTACTCAGCTCGGCAATTAATTCGAAAGGAATTTCATCCATTTTTTTGAAACGGATACAAGATTTCCCCATATCAAGCTTTCTTTTTGAATGTTTCGGAAATTCTGTCACAAACCAGTCTAAAAGTTCCGGCTTGGCGTACATTCCCATGTGATACAAAGCGATAAAATTTTTCTGGGAAGCCATTCCCATAAAAGGAAGCGGCGAGCCTGGTGTACAATGATAACCTGCAGGAAAAGTTTCTAAAGGCACGTTCCAGCCAATCATTCCGTAGCTGATGCCGGTTTTAAAACCTTTTGGTAAATTGTCATTCACCGTATTGTACATTTTTTTGAAAACCTCCTGTCTTTCTTCAGGAATTTTTGAGATATAATCTTCTACTGAGATGGATTGAATTTGCATCGTTTCAATTTTCAACAAATTTAATAATATGGCTTTGATTAAATTGAAATTTCATTAAAAATAAAGCAGAACTGATTATACATCGCTTATTACTAAAATTTGTCTTGTTTTTTGCGCTAAGTTTTTGTTTGAAACCATTTTGATTTTAGGGTGCAGAGAGTTGCGACAAGTCACTGAATAAGCAGACTTCATATAAAATCACATATCAYTACGCTCTTAGTAATTAACAATTTAAATTAAATGATACTCCTGAATTCAGGTTAAAATAAAAAAACAGCCTTACATAAATGCAAGACTGTTAAAAAAATAATTCAAAAATAATTTACTTTTTAATGGCTTTCACAGTATTTTGAGAACCGTCTTTGTAATACATTGTAATCAAATAAAGTCCTGAGTTTAATGAGCCTAATCTAATCTCTTTAGTAGGATTTTCAATGGTTTTCACATTTCTTCCCGTTAAATCGAATACTTTTACGGTTTTTAAATCTTTCGTTTCAGAAATATATATTACATCACTGAACGGATTCGGATAAACAGAAACCTCTTTTTTAGCTGAAGCTTCGGAAGTCGATAAATTAGGATTTTGTTTTACTTCAATATTATCTAACAATAAATCATCATAAAAATAAGCATTACCAGCAACATCCTTATCAACAGTAAATCTAACCTGAATAGTCGTTCCTGTATAAGAAGCCGGCAAAGGAATTCCTACCGTTCTCCATTGACCAGCATTTGAGCTGTCAGCAAATAATGATACCCAACCACTTCCGTTATTCACTTCCACAATAAGCTTATTATCGGCATATGTTGATGGTATTATACTTGAACTGGATGATGAATGATTTTTATACCACTCAAAAGAAATATAAGGCTGCGTCAATCCTGTTAAATCTATAAAAGGAGTAAGCAATTGAACTGCATGCACCCCATCATAAGGCGAACTTGCATCTACCCAAGCATATGTTCCTGCTGTTCTTCCGTTAAATGTTGTACTCACACCATAACCCGGACTTCCGGAAAATCTCCAGAATGCATAAGTTCCGGTAGTTGTAGGATTCAGATTCTGCCAACAGTTTGGAAGAGTTCCATTATCAAATGTTTGAGTGAAAGGAGCGGTTACAGTAGCACATTCGGTAGTAAATGTTGAAATAAACGACCATTCGCTTACATCATTTGCAGAACATTTTGATCTAACCCAAACATAATAAGTAGTCACTGCTGACAAACCGCTCAATGGTGCAGAAGTCGTAGCAGAAGTTGTAGAGTTTGTAGGGGTTAAAACAGTCGTGGAAGTAGGAGCTGTATTTGTTGTACTGTAATATACTTCATATCCACTTGCCGGAGCAGTAGAAGGCGCCGTCCATGAAACAGTAGCAGTATTAGCAGTAATTGCAGAAAGCGTTACCGCTGTAGGAGGAATGCACGAAGGAACCGGTTCCCATACAACATCATCATAATAATAACTTTTTCCGTCTGCAGTATTTTTAATCGCCAATCTTGCATTTGCAGGAACTGTAGAAGGAACAATAACCGTGTATTGAGGATTTGAACTTGTATAATTTGTATTTGCTAAACTTAAAGCCTGTAACAAAACAAAAGTACTTGCATCAGAAGGATTGGTAACATATCCTACATTTAATGTTCCTGTAGCAGTATTCACTCTTGCATTGAATTTCAGCCAATGAGTTCCTGCGTTGACATTACTAAATTCCGGTAATACAGCAACAGTAGGATTCTGTGATGTAGTACTGTATTGATAGATATTTCTCGTTCCCGACGCCGGAGTCGTAGAACTTATTGAAAGTGTTCCGTTTGTATTTACAAGTCTAACCCAGCAATCCGGTAATGTAGTTCCCGTAGTATAAGAATCAAAATTTTCGGTCATTGCTGTCATAGGACCACAAAGTGTTTTAAAGCTTCCTGAAAAAGACCATACACTTTGTCCTGTAGTTGTATTACAGTTAGATCTTACCCAAACGTAGTACGTGGTGTTTGCCAGCAAACTACCAACTGAAGTAGAAGTTCCTGATACATTATTAACAAGCGGCGCAGTAGCCGAAGTAGGTTGTGTAGAGCTTGTACTGTAATATACAGAATAGCTGGTTGCCTGCGTACTTGGCGATGCAGACCAATTAACCGTGGCTCCGTTTGATGTAATATTTGTTGCAGCCTGCACTGTCGGAGGCATACAATCAGAATAAACATCGGCAGCAAAAGCAAATACAAGACCGATACCGGGACCCGAATTCTTTGTTACAGAAACACTCTGGATAAGTTTTGCCTGGTTGGCTGCATCTAATGAAAACTGATGCTGATACAATCTTGGATTATTGGCAGGATATTCTATTACATCAGTAGATCTTTTAATTCTGTTTATCCCCTGAATTGCAGCATTAGCTCCTCCATGCCAGTCTACAACATTTACGGGTGAAAAAACCTGAGTTGTATTATCCGTAAAAGTAACTGTAAGAGTAAGATTATTAGTAACACTCCCTGAGCTTCCCGTTGTAGCAAGCATATACAGTTTGGTAGCAGCAACAGGATTGGTAAAAACCAAAGTTCCAGAATCATTGGTAGCAAGTCTAAGTGCATTATTACCACTCAGGTTTCCAAGCTGGTAAGAAAGTAGCGGTGTAGAAGGTATTATAGAATTGATAATACCGTTTGCTGGAACCCCTACTGCTAAAGGTGTAGCACTTGCATTTACCTGAAATCCTTCTGCTACAAAGGTGTTATCAACACCATCTGTATCATGGGTGGTAGACAACAGTGATGGTCCTACTCCATTTGCAATAACGTCTGCATTGAATCCAGACTGAATTGGCATAGGGTGAAAATTTTGTGCAAATACAAAAGATCCCGCAAGAAGACCCATTGCACTTAGCAACGCCGATTGTTTTCCTTTCATAAATTATTTATTTTATTTAGTTCGGCGTAAAACTATGAATTAAAATTAAAATTGCAATATTTATTTTAAATTATTTTTAAATATATTCAAATATTAACACAATACAAATAAAACATAATCGGTTACACAGATAAAATGATTTATATTTTAGAATTATTAACACAGATATAATAAATCGAGTTTTCTTAAAAAATTATCATCAACATCCATTCAGATATATTCTTTTAGGCCGAAATATTTTTGTTATTTTTGTGCTTACAAAATTCAGACAATGCCAAACATTTCAAACAGAGCACAACAGATGCCGCCATCACCGGTTAGAAAACTGGTTCCTTTTGCCTTACAGGCCAAACAGAGAGGCACAAAAGTATACCACCTTAATATCGGGCAACCAGATATCGAAACTCCTGAAACCGCTCTGAATGCTTTAAAAAACATTGATTTAAAAGTTTTGGAATATGCTCTTTCAGAAGGGAATATTGAATACAGAAAAGCGCTTACAGAATATTACCATTCTTTAGATTTTACAGACCTTACTCCTGATAATTTTATTGTAACAAACGGTGGATCTGAAGCTTTAAACTTTGCCATTTCCACTCTTTGTGATGATGGTGATGAAGTGATTATCCCGGAACCTTATTATGCAAATTATAACGGTTTTACAAGCACATTCAATGTAAATGTGGTAGCAATCCCTTCTTCTATTGATACAGGTTTTGCTCTTCCTCCGATTGAAGAATTTGAGAAGAAAATTACTGCTAAAACAAGAGCAATCGTTATCTGTAACCCCGGAAATCCTACAGGATATCTTTACACTCGTGAAGAGCTTCAGAAGTTGGCTGAGATTGCTTTAAAATATGACATCGTTGTTATTTCTGACGAAGTTTACAGAGAATATGTTTATGACGGAAAACAACAAGTTTCAATGCTTGCTTTTCCTGAATTAAGCGAAAACTGCATCATCATTGATTCTGAATCTAAGCGTTACTCGATGTGTGGCGTAAGAATAGGATGCATGATTACCCGTTCAAAAAAAATTCGTGATGCTGCAATGCTTTTTGCTCAGGCAAGATTAAGCCCGGTACTTTTAGGACAAATCGCAGCAACTGCCGCTCACCAAAATGATGGAGCTTACATCAGAGCCGTAAGAGAAGAATATACCCACAGAAGAAATGTTTTGGTTGATTTGCTGAACGCAATCCCGGGAGTAATCTGCCCAAAACCAAAAGGTGCATTTTATTGCGTTGCCGAACTTCCGGTAGACGATACCGAAAAATTTGCACAATGGCTTCTTGAAAAATACACTTTGAACAACGAAACCATTATGGTTGCTCCTGCAGGAGGATTCTACAGCGATCCCGAGTTAGGAAAAAAACAGGTAAGAATTGCTTACGTTCTGAAGGAAGATGATCTAAGAAAAAGTGCAGAAATCCTGAAAAATGCACTTGAAAAATACAAATTAGAGTTTAATCTTTAATCTAAAAATATGTCGGCAGTAAAAATAGATGATTTGAAAATTTTCGTTTCAATGTTTTTACTGCTGATTTTTTTTTCGTGCAGTGAAAAAACTGCTGGCAAAAATCCTACTCCTAAAAACGAAGAGATTACATTAATTGGCCTGTCGGAAATTGGCGGTCAGTCGGGATATTACAAAGTAGTAAAAGTCACAAAAGATTCAATTCACTTTGAAACCGGAGCAACCTCAACAAAAAAGCACAAAGAATGGCATTCTGCCATAAAGCCGGAAAACTGGAAAAAACTGGCTTCGTCTTTTAAAATCAAGAATTTAGACAGTATCAAAAGCTCACCAAGTATTCAGCCGATTGACGGAATTGATGAAAGCTTCCAGATTAAAACCAATAAAAAATCTCATGTTTTCGTTAATTCGCAAAGCGACATTCATTACAGTCAGTTTGCCCGTTTCAAGCAGGAGCTTTTAAAAATTATTCCTCAGGAATATCAATAACTTTCTCAAATTAATTCTAAACATTTACTCAATCCAATGCAGGAAAATTTTTCACTAAAACCTTTCAATACTTTTGGAGTAGAAGCAAAAGCAAAATATTTTGCAGAAGTAAATACTGCAGAAGAATTAATCGAAACACTCAAACACTCCCACCCTCAAACAC
>NZ_JBFRGA010000078.1:0-12668 GCF_052115105.1 Chryseobacterium sp. 2TAF14 | reverse complement strand
ATATTATCTAAATGAATCAATTCAAAACAATTGGAGCTCAAGAGATCTGAAAAGACAAATCAATTCTCTTGCTTACGAAAGAGTTTTACAGCATAAAAAATCCACACACGAAACCATTCATAGTATTTTAAAAGATCCTTATATTTTTGAGTTTTTAGGAATAAAATCGGAAGAAAAAATTTCAGAAAAAGAAATAGAAACCAGAATTATCGATCATATTCAAAAGTTTCTTTTAGAATTTGGGAAAGGCTTCGCTTTTGTAGCAAGGCAGCAACATATCTCCACAGACACTTCAGATTTTTACATAGACATGGTCTTTTACAATTACATTTTAAAATGTTTCGTTATTATTGATTTAAAAACAGGAGAACTTTTACATCAAGACATCGGTCAAATCGATATGTACGTAAGAATGTATGATGATCTGAAACGAAGCGAAGGCGATAATCCAACAATCGGAATTCTTTTATGTGCTGAAAAAGACGAAACTATTGTAAAATATTCTGTTTTAAATGACAAAAACAATCTATTCGCAAGCAAATATTTATTGTACCTTCCGAAAGAAGAAGACTTAAAACAAATCATCGATCAGGACAGGATTCGTTTTGAGCTTGATCGGGAAGATGAAAAAAACAATCTTAAATGATTTCACAATTACATATACTAATTATCTTTGAATTATGAACCTAACTTTAGACGAAATACAAAGCTTTAAAGGAAAATACCCTAAACAAATCTGGTCACTCTTTTTTTCAGAAATGTGGGAACGCTTCTGCTTTTACGGAATGCGTGGAATGTTGGTTTTCTTTATGATTTCACAACTCAATTTTCATGAAAAAGAGGCCAATCTACAATATGGAGCTACACAGGCTTTCGTATATGCTTTCACTTTCGTGGGCGGGCTTTTCGCAGATAAAATATTAGGATTTAGAAAATCTCTTTTTTGGGGTGGGCTTTTAATGATTGTCGGAAGTTTAATTTTAGCTACAGATCCGCACAAGTTTTTCTTTTTGGGAATAGCTTTTACCGTAGTAGGAACAGGCTTTTTTAAACCCAACATTTCTTCAATGGTCGGTCAGCTTTATAAACCCAATGATTCAAGAGCAGATGCAGGGTTTTCACTTTTTTATGCAGGAATCAATTTAGGAGCTTTATTGGGCGGTTATTTGTGCATCGCAATCGGGAAGGGCGAACTTTTCGGAAGCATTATTTCAGAAGGAATAAGATGGAACATCGCATTCGGACTGGCTGCAATAGTGATGGTCATCAGCTTAATTAATTTCGTTTTTACACAGAGAAGTTTGGGTACAATCGGGCTTCAGCCCGGACACGCCGATAATGAAATAAAATCTGCACCCATTCCAAAATGGAAAGAATACGGAACATATATTTTATCATTGATATTCATTCCGATTATTATGATCATGGTTTCAGTACCGGAATACACTGATTATTTTATGTGGACTGTAGGACCATTGACGTTGATCTACCTTTTTTATGAAATGACTAAAGTCACCCCGAACGAACGTAAAAAACTTTGGGCTGCCTTGGTTTTCATCTTATTCTCCATTCTATTCTGGGGAATTTATGAGCAAAGCGGCGGCTCACTGAGTATTTTTGCTGCCAAAAATTTAAATCAGGATCTTTTGGGGCTGGATCCGAATGGCGTGAATAATTCAGGAGGAGCATTTTTCATTATTTTTCTTGCTCCATTACTCGGATTATTATGGATCTGGATGAGCAAAAGAAAAATCGAACCCAATACAATCATTAAATTCGGTTTAGGATTTATATTTTTAGGCTTAGGATATTACGTTTTATTTGCCACCAGATTATTTGCAGATTTACAAGGAATTACTTCTTTAAATTTCTTTACATTAGCTTTATTGGTTATCACATTGGGAGAATTATGCCTCTCTCCTATCGGATTATCGATTATGACGAAACTTTCTACCAAAAATCTTCAGGGAATGATGATGGGAATGTGGTTTCTGGCTTCTGCTTACGGACAATATGTTGCCGGAATTATTGGAGCCGGTTTAGCCGATACAAAGAAAGGATCAACAAATTATGATGCATTAATAACATATACAGAAGGTTACAAGCAACTTGGGCTTTACGCAGTAATTGCAGGTGTGGTATTAATTTTGATATCTCCGTGGGTGAAAAAACTGATGCAGGAAGTTCGTTAATAATTTAAAATCACAAATAAGATGAAAAAAATATTTGTACTAATCTTTTTTATTCAATTTATTTTTACATTTTCTCAGGTAAAATGGATGACGATTGAAGAAGCGTTAAATGCACAAAAAACAAAACCTAAAAAAATCCTTATCGATTTTTATGCAGATTGGTGTGGACCCTGCAAACTAATGGATAAGAAAACATACGGAAATCCCATAATTTATGAGTTTTTAAATGAAAATTATTATCCCGTTAAATTTAATTCTGAAGACAAAAATACTATCGAAATCTACGGCAGAAAATTTTCTAACGAAAATACACCTCATAAGAGAGGAAGAAATTCACTGCACGAATTTACACAGTTTATGAATGTAAATGCAGTACCAAGTACAGTTTTTCTTGATGAAGTCGGAAAACCCATCACCATGTTGCAGGGTGAGCTGTCGGCGAAAGAATTAGAACCATATCTTGAGTTTATCTCTAACGATTTATACAAAAAAGTAAAAACCAAACAAGATTGGGAAGATTATCAGAAGAAATTCAGATCTAAAATAAAAGACTGATCGGGATTTCGAGATACACGATTCGAGGTTTGAGATTGTGAAATCTTTAGTTTAATATTAAAAAATAACAGAGAGGCTTTCAATTTTTTTGGAAGTCTTTTTTATTTTACCGAAATTCGGGCTTTATTTCATCTAAAATGCGGATCATAAAACCCGAAACTCGTATCCCGAAACTCGAATAATGAATCTTGAAACTCCCATAGAATTTGTAAAAGGAATTGGTCCTGAACGAGCCAAACTCATTAAAAATGTGTTGGCAATTTCTACTGTGGATGATCTTATCAACTTCTACCCGATCCGGTATTTAGATAAAAATAAAGTCTATAAAGTCGCTCAGCTTCAGGAAAGCAATCTTGAAATTCAGCTGAAAGGAAAAATCTCAAACGTTCAGGAAATTCTTACCGGAAAAGTAAAAAGACTGACCGCAAAATTTAATGATGATACAGGAAGCATGGATCTGGTTTGGTTTCAGTATTCAAAATGGCTGAAAGAGCAGATTCCTGTAAACCGTGAAGTTTTTATTTTCGGGAAGATCAATGCATTTAATAATCAGTTTTCGATGCCGCATCCGGAAATCGAGCTGGATGAAAACAAAGAAAAAGACAATAGGCTAAAACCCATCTATCCAAGTTCAGAAAAACTGACGAAAAGAGGTTTAAATCAAAAATTCTTCCAAGTAGTTTTAAGAAATATCTGCAAAGAAATCCCGAATCTTATCCAGGAAAATCTTCCCGAATATATAATGAATTCGATGAAATTTTTATCGAGGCAACATACTTTTTTAAACATTCATTTTCCAAAAAATTTAGATTATTTTGAAAAGGCGAATCAGCGTTTAAAGTTTGAAGAATCATTTTTCTTTCAGTTAGGATATGCCTTAAAAAAACTTCATCATAAAACACAATCTATAGGAAATCCGTTCCCGATTGTCGGTGATCATTTTACGGGATTTTATGAAAATCATCTTCCTTTCGAACTCACCGGAGCTCAAAAAAGAGTTTTAAAGGAAATCAGAATGGATATGAAAAAGCCGATCCAGATGAACAGACTTTTGCAGGGCGATGTAGGTTCGGGAAAAACAATGGTTGCCTTGTTAACAATGCTTATTGCTTTAGACAATGGTTTTCAGAGCTGTTTGATGGCTCCGACGGAAATTCTGGCGCAACAACATTACAACGGAATTAAAGATTTACTGAAAGACACTGAAATTAAAGTGAGTCTTTTGACCGGTTCGGTAAAAGCTTCCGCAAGAAAAGTGATTCATGAAGAACTTGAAAACGGTGAACTTTCAATTTTGGTGGGAACTCATGCTGTTTTGGAAGACAAAGTGAAATTTAAAAACCTTGGATTGGCAATTATTGACGAGCAGCATCGATTTGGTGTCGCTCAACGGGCCAAACTCTGGGCTAAAAATAAAATCCCGCCTCATATTTTGGTGATGACCGCAACGCCGATTCCGAGAACTTTGGCAATGAGCTTTTATTCGGATCTTGATGTTTCGGTGATTGATGAAATGCCGGTCGGAAGAAAAGCAATCATTACGGCTCACAGAAGAGAAAAAGACCGTGCTTATGTTTACCATTTCTGTCATGAAGAAATCAGGAAAGGAAGACAGATCTATTTCGTTTATCCTTTGATTGAAGAATCTGAAACATTGGATTATAAAAATCTGCAGGAAGGTTTGGAACATGTGATGGATAATTTTTCTAATTATAATGTCACAATGCTTCACGGAAAAATGAAACCCGATGAAAAAGATGTCGCGATGAACTATTTTGCTTCGGGAAAATCTCAGATCATGGTTGCAACAACGGTAATTGAGGTAGGCATAAATGTTCCTAACGCTTCGGTCATGGTCATTGAAAGTGCTGAAAGATTCGGGCTTTCGCAACTTCATCAGCTTCGCGGAAGAGTGGGAAGAGGAGCCGAACAGAGCTATTGTATTTTGATGACTTCCGATAAACTTTCCAGCGACAGCAGAACCAGGATCAAAACGATGGTGGAAACCAATGACGGTTTTAAAATTTCTGAAGTCGATATGCAATTGCGCGGTCCCGGAGATATTTTGGGAACCCAGCAAAGCGGTGTTGTTGATTTCAAAAGATTAGATTTGGTCAACGATGCGCAGATCATTAAAACCACAAAAAAAATGGTGGAAAAGATTCTGGAGGCAGATCCGAATTTATCGAGAACCGATAACCAGATTATTAAAAATTATTATCTGCAGAATTATAAAGGCAAAAATAAGTGGAGTAAGATTTCTTAGTTTTTGGCTAAAGCCAATAAAGTTTTATCTAAAATTGTAAACGGGCTAAAGCCCGTTCCTATTGAATAAAAAAAACCGCTCATTTCTGAACGGTTTTAGAATAATTTAAATTTTGATTACCAGATTTTGATTCTGTCTTCCGGCTTTTTGTATAATTTGTCACCAGGTTTTACATCAAATGCTTTGTAGAAAGCATCAACGTTGGTTAACGGCCCGAAACTTCTGAAATATCCAGGAGAATGCGGATCTGTTTTTACTTGGTTTACCATATATTTCTCGCTTGATAAAGTTCTCCAAACGGTTGCCCAGCTTAAGAAAAATCTTTGATCTTGTGTATAACCGCTGATTACACCAGGATTTCCTTTATCTTTCAAATACATTTGCAATGCATCGTAAGCGATATTTACACCACCCAAATCTGCAATATTTTCACCGTTTGTGAATGTTCCGTTTACGAAAGTTCCTTTTACAGGCTCATATTTATCGTATTGCGCAGCCAAAGCTTTCGTCGCTTTTTCGAAGTTTGCTTTATCTTCCGGAGTCCACCAGTCAACTAAGTTTCCTTCTGCATCGAACTGAGCACCTGAATCATCAAATCCGTGGCTCATTTCGTGACCGATAACCGCACCGATTCCACCAAAATTTACAGCAGCATCAGCTTGAGGATTGAAGAAAGGCGGCTGAAGAATTGCAGCAGGGAAAACGATCTCATTATAAACCGGGTTATAATAAGCATTTACAGTTTGCGGAGTCATTCCCCACTCTGTTTTATCAACAGGTTTTCCAATTTTAGCCAGCTCTCTGTTGTACTGCCATTCGCCGATATTCTGAAGGTTTTGGTATAAATTTCCGCCTTTAGATTCCGGAGTGATTACCAATTTAGAATAATCTTTCCATTTATCAGGATAAGCAACTTTTACGGTAAATTTATTCAATTTAGCCATTGCTTTTTCCTTTGTCACATCAGACATCCATGTTAAACCATTGATATGAACGGCGAAGCTTTTCTTTAGATAATCGATTAATTCAACCATCTGAGCTTTTGCCGAAGCCGGGAAATATTTATCAACATATAATTTACCGAAAGCTTCACCTAAAGAACCGTTGATCAACTCATATCCTCTTTTGTTTAAAGCTCTCTGCTCTTGCTGACCTCTTAAATATTTTCCATAGAAAGCGAATTTCATGTCGCCTAATTTTTCACTTAAATAAGAAGCGCTTCCGCTGATCATGTGGAATTTCAGATAATCTTTGATTACAGGTAACGTTTTAGCATTTACCAATTGATCGAAATTTTTGTAATACCCTAATTCACCGATGATTACTCTGTCTGTATCTACGCCAACTTTTTTAAGATAAGCAGGAAGATCTACATTTTTAACCAAATCTTTCAGCTCAGCCATCGTTTTTGGGTTGTATTGAAGCGTATTGTCGCGACTTTGTTCATTCGTCAACAAATGTTTTGCAATACTTTTTTCGTAATCTACAATTCCTTTGGCGGCTGCATCAGCATTTTTATAGCCTAATTCTTTTAACATAGAAGCTACATACTTTTCGTATTCTGCAAGAGCTTCCGTGTTTTTAGCATCTACTTTTTGGTAATAATCTCTGCCCATTCCCAGTGAAGCGTCACCTAAGTAAACGGCATTCATATTAGAATCTTTAAGATCTGCATAAACACCCCATCCGTAGAAATTATTTTCACCTTCTTTCGTTACAGAAGCTAAATAATTCTGAAGATCTGTCAGGTTTTTAATCGCATCGATTTTGTTGATATTTTCCTGGATAGGCTTGATTCCGTCTGCATTTCTCTTCTCCATATTCATGTAAGAAGCATACAGATCCTGGATTTTTTTGCCTTCACTTCCTTCTGCGAATTTATCTTTCAGAAGAGAGTTTAAAATTGTCATTGAATTGTTGTCTGTATCATCTGCCAATTTGTTGAAACTTCCCCAAGTTGGTTTATCTGAAGGGATTTTAGCAGTTTTCATCCAGGTTCCGCTTACGTAATTGTAAAAATCATCTTGCGGACGAACAGATTTATCCATCAAACTGATGTCTAAACCTTTATCAGTAGTCATTGTTTTGGTAGATTTAGTCTGAGCGCTCAATGTATTTTGTGAACAAACTCCAGCTAATAAAAACAAAGAAAGTGTTAGTTTTTTCATTGTAATAATAATTTACAGAATATGTATATTTAATTTAAATTTTGTTACGGTAAAGTTAATTTATTTTGAAATTGATTTTTCCGGAAAACGATTAGCAGTTTATTTCAAAGCAAAATGCGCAATTTTTTTTGATTACTAATTGTTTTTAAGTTCGTCAAGGCGTTTCCGGTCAGCAAAGAATGTGACTTCTTTATC
This sequence comes from Chryseobacterium sp. 2TAF14, assembly GCF_052115105.1. Classification (NCBI taxonomy): domain Bacteria; kingdom Pseudomonadati; phylum Bacteroidota; class Flavobacteriia; order Flavobacteriales; family Weeksellaceae; genus Chryseobacterium; species Chryseobacterium sp. 2TAF14. The sequence continues at coordinate 5,292 of NZ_JBFRGA010000078.1, read as the reverse complement.
TGAATTATTTATTAATTAAAATCCCGACCAGATCCTGAAGAATTTTCTGGGAAACGAAATAAATAAAATCCTGTCGGTCTAAATGCGGCATAAACAATTTAAAAGTCTGAGATTCGTTTTTCACTTTTATCGTATAGTAAACCAGCCCCACTTCTTTCCCGTCCTCACCTTTTCCGGGACCTGCAACTCCGGTTGTAGAAAGAGAAATATCCGTTTTAAACAAATTCTGACAGCCTTCCGCCATTTCTCGTGAAACCTCTTCGCTTACAACAGTAAATCTTTCTATGGTAGCTTCTGAAACATGAAGAATTTCCGTCTTTTTTTCCGATGCATATGCTACTACTCCACCAACAAAATATTTAGAACTTCCAGGATTTGAGGTTAGTAAAAGCGACAATTCTCCAGCGGTACAGCTTTCAGCCGTTGAAATGGTTATTTTTTTTTCGCTTAAAATTTCACCTAAAATTTTCTCAATTTTATCCTCAGAAGTTGCGATAATATTTTCTCCGATAATCGGAAATAATTTTTGAATTTCGTTTTCCAATTGAAGCTGTAAAAGGTTTTCATCAATTCCGGTTGCGGTCAACCTCAGCTTTACTCGTGTTCCTACAGGAAGATAAGACAAGGCAAGGTTTTCAGGCAAAGCAAGTTCCCAGTCTTCAATTTTATCCGCTAAAATACTCTCCGGAATTCCCACAACAGAAACAATTCTTGTAGAAATATAATTCAGATTAAATTTTTCTTTTAAATAAGGAATAATCTGATCTTTTATCAATGGTTTTACTTCGTACGGAACTCCTGGTAAGCTGAAAGAAAGTTTGTTTCCGTGCTGCATCATCATACATGGCGCAGTTCCGAAATGATTTTGAAAAACCGTAGATTTTGTAGGCACAAAAGCCTGTTCGCGGTTTCTTTCTAAAATTTCTATGCGACCACGTCTTTCCATATACGCTTTAAGATGTTCGAAAGTGGCATCATCCAAAGCAATTTCATCATCAAAAAATTCGGTGAGTGCTTTTTTGGTTTTATCATCTCTTGTCGGACCTAAACCTCCTGTTGTAATGACCAAATCACCAATTTCAAATGCCTCTTTCAATGTAGTTTTTATGGTTTCTATCTCATCTGAAATGGTAATGATCTGAGAAACTTTTATACCGATATTTTTAAGTTCGGAAGCAATAAAATTTGAATTGGTGTCTACCGTATTTCCTGAAAGAATTTCGTCACCGATGGTAATAAGAACTGCGTTTTGCATGTTTTTAATTTTGAATAAATTCCCTGCAAATGACGTAAAAATCTCCGGAGCAAACAAAAGAAAATGATTTTTTATATCTTTGGTTTAAACTGTCTGAAACTATAATAAAGAATATGACCAAATATGATGATGCTTCTTGGCATTATGGCGGAGATTTTCCGGAAGGACTTCCCGAAAAAAACAGCGCAACCCACATCGGAATGTTCCTCAACTGGTGTATCAACAAAAATTTTCATTCCGAAGAATTTAAAGAAGATGCCGAAGAGGAAATTGAAAAATTAAAACGAAGAGAAATTACAGGTGCAGATCTTATCATCGATTCTATGGACGAGAAATTTTCAGAATATGACCTGAATGATTTCGGGAATAGTTTTGCCAAAGATTATTACGTAGACGAAACCGATTTCACCAGTAAATACAGCTCTTTTGCAACAGATTACCTCAATCTTTTCGACAGTTTAGCCGAAGAAAATAATTTTGAGTATGAAACATTTTATCACATCGAAGATACTTACCAAAATTATGATCTGATGAAACAGATTATTGATCACCGTTTTGAAGAATGGAAAGAGTATAAAAATTTAAATTAAATATTAAGTTTGTCATTCTGACGAAGGAAGAATTTCTATAAATTAAATAGATTCTTCACTGCATTTCATTTCGTTCAGAATGACAAACTTTATGGAGATTGCATTGTTTTAGCAATAATTAATCATGTTTTACCCAAATCAAATCATCGGTATTATAACCCAATTTCTGAGCTTTTGCTAAAAATCTTTCTTTGATACTGTTCGGAATTTCTTTATTTCTCGAAAGAATCCAGATATATTTTGTACTGTTTCCTACGACCAGAGCATTTTGATAATCATCATCAATATCAATCACATTATAACCCGCCCAAATCGGTTTAAAAAATGAAACCTTCAGCCTAGCTTCAGACTTTTCGTTCACAAATCTTGCCTCACCGATGGATTCTTTCCATTCTTTTTTCACATAATTATAACCTCGGTTTTGCACTTTAATGGTTCCGTCAGGATTGAGTGAATAATTTGCAGTAACATTATCCATATTTTTCTCAAATTTATAGTCGAAACGGGCGATTTCGTACCATTTTCCAAGATATTTTTCAGAATTAAAATTTTTGACGGCTGTTGCACCTTTTGGGATTCCGACCGAGCATGAATTGAGAATAATTAGTCCTAAAATTCCTAAAGAAACGGGAATGGCTATTTTGTGTAAGGTTTTCATAATACTTGTTTTGTGTATCTTGAAAAGTTCAAAAATGATGCCTTAAATGGTTGTTGAATTTGACTGTAAACCTTTTTAATTTAATTGTAAACTTTTTAATTTAAACCATTAAGATTTATTAAGTAGTTTAGATAATTTAAGTTGAGCTTCGCTTTAAGCACAACGCTGATTAAAAATCTATTTGATTTTTYCTTAATAAAACTTAACTCCTAAAATTTTCTTAATGGTTCAAAAATAAATTTCTTTTTAAGAAAACTTCAGAATTTGATTGTAATCTTTTAATTTAAACCATTAAGATTTATTAAGCAGTTCAGATAAGTTAAGTTGCTTCGCTTTAAGCACAACGCTTATTAAAAATCTATTTGATTTTTTCTTAATAAAACTTAAACTATTAAATCCTCTTAATGGTTCAAAATAAATTTTAAAGTTTAAGAGAAAACTTTTAAAAACTGATCTTTAAAACTTCCTGAAACTTCAATTTCGGAATTGTCTGATAAAGTTGCCGTGCCACTTTTATGGTAAGATTTCACAAAAGTGGTGTTGATAATATGCGACCGGTGAACTCGAACGAAAGGATTTTCAAGCAGATCATCAAAATGTTTTAAAAATCTGCAGACCATTTTCTTTGAGCCATCTGTGAGATAGACTTTATTCACTGCCAAAATCAATTCCTGAATATCGATTGGTTTCAAAATATAATAGCTCGCAGATTTGTTTAAAGCCTGTAAAGAATATTGCGAAAATGCCGTAATAAAAATGGTTTCGTAAGAAAATTCTTTGGTTGCCTCCAATACATCGAAGGCGTTTCCGAAAGGCATTTCCACATCCAGAAAAACCAGCTGCGGCTGCATTTCTGCAATCAGGGGAACGGCTTCTTTGATATTTTCCGCTTCACCCAAAATCTCAATTTGCGGACAGTATTTTGTGAGATAATTCCTAAGAACTTCCCTTGCAATTTTTTCGTCGTCTACGATTACAGATTTTATTTTCATTTTTGAGGTTAAGGTTAAGGTTAAGGTTAAAAATTAGCTGTTGATCAATTTATAAGAGATTTCAACAAAAACACCTTGTGAATCTTTTTTATCGGTGATTTTACATTCAATATTTTGCTTGTATAAATCATTCAGCAAAGCAATTCTCTCTAAAGTATTTTTCATTCCGCGACCTTTTCTGGTTTTCTGATGCTCGGTTTTTTGTTTTTTACTTTCTTCGATGCCGATTCCGTTGTCTTCGATGAAAATATTGAGAACATTATTATTTTTTTCAAATTTTAAGCTTAAAAATCCTTTTTCAGTTCGATATCTTAAGCCATGCCAAACTGCGTTTTCCAAAAATGGCTGTATCAACATTCCGGGAACTTTCAGATTTTGGGTGTTTAAACTTTCATCGACTTCAATTTCGTAATCAAATTTATCGGCAAAACGTGTTTTTTCTAAAGCTAAATAATTCTGAAGCAAATCTAATTCCTGCTGAAACGGAATGAAATCTTCGGTAGAATTTTCCATGACACCACGCATTAATTTTGAAAATTTGGTTAAATACTGATTGGCTTCCAGCTCATTATTTGTGGCAATAAAATGGTTGACAGAATTTAAACTGTTGAAAATAAAATGCGGATTCATCTCGCGACGCAGCGACTGTAAAGCGATTTTTTTATTTTTGATCTGAACTTTTTTAAGCGTTCTGAAAATAAAAAATATTAAACCTATTAAAATCAACAACGCTGCGATCAGACTATAATTAAATAAATTTTTCTTGCGGATCAGCTCGTCTTTCAGTTCTTTTTCTTTTATAAGCTGTGAAATTCTCTGTTCGGTATCTTCAAGTATTTTATTGTCAACCAGGCTTCTGTCTTTTGAAACCAGATCGGGCAGTTTTCCGAGAAAATCACGGTAAAGTTTTATCGAGGCATCTGTATTTTCTGAAATATTGTAAAGGCTGTCAAGCTTTTTCACGCTTTTCTGCGCTTCAAGAGTGTGACCTTTCTGCAAAGCAATATCATAAGCATTTTTCAATAAAACAATCGCTTCTTTCGGATCATTTTTTTTGATGTAAATTTCTGCAAGCTCCTGAATCTGCTCTACTTTTTTCTGAGAATTTTCTTTTACGAAATTTTCTTTTAAAATCGATTTTTTGGCTTCTATTGCTTTATCAAAATTTTTATTGTCTACATAAAAATCAGTCAGTTTCTGATTGATTGCCAAAGCCTGTTGCGGCGCTTCTTCTTTAGAAATTTTATAGGCGGTATTTAGATTTTCCTCAGCTTTCGGAATATTTTTATTTTCGATATTTACATCTGCCATTTGGCTGTATCCGGCTGCAAGATCTTCTTTGTTATTTTCTTTTTCGCTGATCTGAATATTATTCTGAATGGCTTCTGCCTTGTTTTCCGGTGTGGGAGATGAAAGTCTGGAAGCATCATTGGCATTCAGATTTCTTTTTGATTTAGAATATCCGATTTTCGAAGCCTTTTGGTAATTGTTGCGTGCAGATTGCAGCTTATTTTGATTTTCCTGAGATTGCGCAAGTTTCCGGATTACTTTTTCCAGATTTTGCTTATCATTCAGTTTTTCGTAGATGGTTTTAGATTTTATAAAATACTCTTCACTTTTAGAGAAATTTCTTTCATTAAAAAATGTTTCCCCAATATTATAATATGATTCGGCTTCTGCAGATTCATTTTTGGTGTCGACTGCCTTTTTAAGCTTAGTAGTTTCGGCAACAATTTCTTTCGTATCTCTGCTTTGCGAATACAAATTATTCACAGAAAACAACAAAAGAATAAACAC
>NZ_JBFRGA010000077.1:0-16689 GCF_052115105.1 Chryseobacterium sp. 2TAF14 | reverse complement strand
ACATTGGGATATTTTTCTAAATATGATTCGGGATTGGAATAATCAAATTGATTTTCATTTTTTCCACTTTTAATTTTAACATAAAAAGATTGACCATCAAGTACAGAAAACCTTGATGTAGATGAATATATTTCGCCATCTTTAATCTGATAATCTTTATTTATTTTCTTTAATTTATATTGAAAAGCTTCCCATTTCGGGAGATAAATAGCATTTGCTGTGCAGACAAAAATGAAAAGAAATAATCAAAAAACTTGTTTAAACTTTTTATTTAACCACAAAAGGCACAAAAGATTTAGATATTTCTATTAAAGCTTATTTTTGAAATGAAAAAAGAACACAGAAGTTTAAAAAAATCTTTGATTTTTATTCTTTTGAGAGCTTTGAATATCTAATAATACACATTTCGAATTTCTTTTGCTTCTTTTGTGGTTAAACAAAAATTAGTTTAAACAGCTTTAAAGTAAAAAGTAAATATTTCATTAATACTTATCAATTAATAGAAGTCAAAATAAGTAATTTATTCCAAAATCATATGCTGCTGCACTGCAATATGCACAAGCTCGGCAGAGTTTTTTGCACCAAACTTCTGGAGCAGATTTTTACGGTGGGTATCAACGGTTAAAGGGCTTAAGAAAAGCTCACCTGCAATCTCATTGCTTGTTTTTCCTTTTGCTAAAAACTGGAGAATCTGTTTCTCCCGTTTGGTTAAGCGTGGAGTAGTGGTTAATTCCTGTGGAGAAGGTTTGCTGATGATGTTTTTGGTTTCGTTGCAGAAAACGATATTTCCGGAAAGCACACCGTGAAAGCATTCCATCAGTTCTTCCAGAGAAACGTTTTTTAATAAATAACCGCTTGCTCCGTTCTGGATGCACCGCATGATAATGCTCCTTTCAGAACTGTTGCTGAACATAATGACAGACGTTTCGGGAGATATTTTTTTAATTTCTTCACACAGCTGTATTCCGCTGATGTCGGGCAGAGAAATATCGAGCAGAAGAATATCTACTTCATTAGATGTAATAAAACTGATGACTTCCGCACCATTCGTAAAGGTTTTTGCAATATGGAAAAAAGGCTTTCCCGATAGCATGTTTTTCAATCCTTCAATCACGATAGGATGGTCATCTACAATAACGATGTTTATTTTATGAGATTGCATGGGTGTTGAGTTCTATATTGATTGCCGTTCCTTCATGATCAGAATTGATTTCCATTTTGCCTTTCAGATAACCGACGCGGGTTTTCAGGTTGTGAAGTCCCATGCTTTTGGTCTTTGAAGCATGATCTTGTGAAAATCCTTTGCCGTCGTCTTCAATTGTAATTAAAAATACATCATCTGATTGAGAGCATTGAAGCAATATGTTTTCAGCTTCGGAATGCTTTACCGCATTAGCCAAAATTTCCTGTACAATTCTGAAAATATTAATCTGTATTGCCAAGGAAAGCGCAGGATTGATGTCGATTGCCTGAAAATCAATAGATAGATTTTTTCTGGAATAAAACTCACAAAGGTCTTTCAAAGCGGTTTCCAGACCGAATTTTAAAAGAGATTCCGGCATCAGGTTTCTGGCAATATTTCTGAGTTCAGAAACAGAACCGTCCAGCTGATTTAAAATTTCGTTAAAATCTTTTTTGCTTTCGGTTTCAAGATTTTGTGATGCCCATGCTGAAAAATTGATCTTTACTCCGGCAAGCATTCCTCCAAGTCCGTCATGAAGGTCTTTTCCCACTCTTTCCCTTTCTTTTTCTTCACCTTCCAGAATGGCTTTTGTTATTTTTAATTCTTCCTGTTGTGCAATTTCTTTCAGCTTTTGAGCATGATTGATTTCTTTTTCTTTAGCTAATTTTTTAGTGTAAAAATAAATGGAAATAATTAAAATAATAAGGAATAATGATGCAAAAACCAATAACCATAAATACTGGTTTTTCTTATTGATTTCCAGTTCTTTTTGTGCTTTTTCAGTGTTGAGGTTGGCAATTTCTTTTTGTTTTTCTGCAGTTCTGAATTTCGTTTCCAGTGTATTGAGTTCCAGCTTTACATTTTCAGAGTTTAAGCTGTCATTTAATTTCGAATATTTCTTTTCCCAGAGCAAAGCTTCTTTAAGATTACCCATTTGTTCATTAAGGCTTGAAAGCTGGTTGTAAAAAGCTTTTCTGTTATTTGCATCAATGATGAGTGTCTTTTCTGATAAGATATTTTCCAGAACGTTTTTCGCTTCATTTAGTTTATTCTGCTTCCTTAAAATATCGTATTTATTCAGGTAAAACATTTGCGTTAACAGATTTTGGTTAGATTTTTTAGCATAAATCAAACCTTTTTCAATCATCGGAAGTGCTTCACTATTTTTCTGTTTAGTAATAGAATAAAGTGTTTTTCCGTAATAAAAAGAGGCATTGGCAGAAGATTCCGGGTAAGGCTGGATGAGTTTTTCAGCTTTATCTAAATATTTTTTTGCTTCGTCACCTTTCGCCTGATAACAAAAATTGCTGGCGGTATTGAGGTAAGCAAAAAATAATTCAGTAGAATGGGGAGCGTTTTTTTCTAATATTTTGATGGCTTTTGTATTGTATTCGAATGCTTTTGCAAACTCGGCATTATAAGTAAGAATGATGGCAAGCTGGGAATAAAGCTGTCCTAAAGTTTTGTGGTTTTTGTATTTCTCAACCTGCGGAATGCTTTTTTCAACCAAAATTTTCACCAAAAAAGGGTAGCCTTCTTTATTTTTCTGCGTCACTCCGTAGTTGTACCACGACGAAGCGATATAAAAATCTGCTTCTTCAGTTTTAATTTTAGAAAATTCGTCTATGGCTTTTTGAAATGAAAGTGCTGCTTTTTCTTTATTGCTTTCTAAAAAATGCTGGCCTTCATAATAATAATATTTTGCTTTGTTTAAAGCCGTTTTCGGACTTAATGCTTTTGCTTTGTCTAAATAATTTTTGCTTAAAACAGGATCTGTATTTCTGTAAAAGTTTGATAATAAGAAATATGAGTTTGCTTTAGCGTTGTTGTCAGCTTTTCTGTTTACAACAGTTTTCAGACTGTCGGAATAGCTTTTCTCGTTGAGAGGGATAAGCTGCTGAGATTGTATATAAGTTGATAAAAATATACAAAGGGTGATAAGGTGGTTCTTCATTAGGCCAATTTCATTATTGAAAATAAAACTGCACAATTTAGTGATAAAATTTACATTAAAAAATACCTGAAATCTGGTAGAATATTTTACTTAATTCTCAGGATTGATTGCCTTTTCAGACAGTCATAGCTTTGCAGGTACTAAATCAGAAAGGTTACAAATTAAAATTAACAGTAATATTTAAACAAGAGAAATTATGAAAAAAATGAAATTGAAAAACGTATTGAAAGGGTCGTTTGTAACGGTGATGGCGGCTTTGGTTTTCGGCTTTGTAACATCGTGCAGCAATGATGATGACGACAATATTCCGGGAACAAACAAATCGCACAAAGTTGTCTTTAAAGCAGAAGCTTCTGCGGGAAGCAATATTGAAATCGCAGTTTACGGAATTGACGGAAATGCTACGACTGCAACCAGCCTGAGCGGAACAACCTGGACGAGCCCTGAAATCACTACCGAACCGGGAGCAATGAGCGCAAATGCTGCAATCAACGCAATCGGAGTGAATGCTTCTTCTACATTAAAAGTGCAGATCTGGGTAGATGGTGAACTTAAAAAAGAAGGAACTTCAAGCGGGCAGTATTTATCAGCTTCAGCAAGTTATACATTCTAAATTTAAACTTTATGATGAAAAAAGTCCGGCCAATTTTGAGCCGGACTTTTTTGAATGTGATAATCATATTTTTTTTAAATTTGAAGATTGACAGTTTTTAATATAAAATATCTTTAAGGAAGCTGAATCAAGAAAATCCGGATAATATTTAATAAAAATAAATTATGAGAAAAATAAAATTGAATCAGGTATTAAGAGGGTCGTATGTTGTTTTAATGGCAGCAATAATTTTGGGTTTTGTTGCTTCTTGTAAAAACGATGACGATGACGTTTCTGAGACCGAAACTCATAAAATTATTTTTAAAGCTGAAGCTTCATCAGGAAGTAATATTAGCAAAGCAGTCTACGGAATCGATGGTAATCCTATTACGGTAACCGGTCTGAGCGGAACAACATGGTCGAGTCCGGAACTCACCACAGAAGGACCTGTTTATAATGTAAATGTTGTGGTAAATGCAACCGGAGCAGATGCTTCGTCTACTTTGAAAGTACAGATCTGGGTAGATGGTGCGCTTAAAAAAGAAAGTGTTTCAAGCGGGCAAAATTTATCGGCTTCAACAAGCTATACATTCTAAATCAGGATATTACTATAAAAAATCCGACCCAAAAAATTGAGTCGGATTTTTTATATTCTTTTTAAGACTAAATCACTTTTACGATAAAGTAATTTTTCTTTCCTTTTTGTAATAATAAGAATTTACCGTCAATCAAATCTGTTTCATTGGCAGTATAAACGTCATTTACTTTTTCTTTGTTTACAGAAATTGAATTTCCTTTCAATTCTCTTGTTACCTCACTTTTAGATTTTAAAAAACCGGTTTTTTCTGAAAGCAAATCAACGATATTAATTCCTAAAACATCAGCTTTAGCCACTTCTTTCTGAGGAACTCCGTCAAAAATTTCAAGGAAAAGTTCTTCATCAAGACTTACCAAATCTTCCGCTGTAGAACGACCGAATAAAATTTCAGAAGCCTTTAAAGCTTTTTCATATTCTTCTCTTCCGTGAACCCAAACTGTCACTTCTTCAGCCAGTTTTTTCTGAAGTTTTCTTTCGTGTGGAGCCGCTTTGTGATCTTCAATTAAAGCTTCGATTTCTTCTTTTCCTAAGAATGTATAAAATTTAATGAATCTTTCAGCATCATCATCAGTAGCATTCAGCCAGAATTGATAGAACTTGTAAGGTGAAGTTTTCTTTTTGTCTAACCAATAATTTTCTCCGCTTTCAGATTTTCCGAATTTTGATCCGTCAGCTTTTGTAATCAAAGGAACGGTCAATGCAAATGCTTCTCCCTGTGCTTTTCTGCGGATCAGTTCTGTACCTGTCGTGATATTTCCCCACTGATCAGAACCGCCCATCTGAAGTTTCACATTATTATTTTGGTATAAATGTAAAAAATCAAAACCCTGAATCAATTGATAAGTAAACTCTGTAAAACTCATTCCGTCAACACCGGCTTCTCCTGAAAGTCTTTTCTTTACAGAATCTTTTGCCATCATGTAATTTACGGTAATATTTTTCCCGACATTTTTAGCAAAATCAAGGAAAGAAATATTTTTCATCCAGTCGTAGTTGTTGACCAATTCGGCTTTATTGGTTTCGTTTCCTTCAAAATTTAAGAATTTTGAAAGCTGGTTTTTCAGACAGTCAACATAATGCAAAAGAGTAGCTTCATCGAGAAGGTTTCTTTCTGCAGATTTTCCTGAAGGATCGCCGATCATTCCGGTTGCACCTCCTACCAAAGCGATCGGTTTGTGACCGTGCTGCTGAAAATGAGCCAGAATTTTAATCTGAATAAGACTTCCGATATGCAAAGAATCTGCAGTAGGATCAAAACCGATATAGGCAGTTGTCATTTCCTTATTCAGTTGTTCATCTGTTCCGGGCATCATATCGGCAAAAAGACCGCGCCATTTCAGTTCTTCAATAAAAGAGTTCATTATTTTCGGTTTAAATTTAAGGTGCAAAGATAAGAAAATCAAGTGAGTTTCGGGTTCTGAGATACGAGTTTCGACGTTCGAGAATTTCAAACCAAAAAAAATCTTTGATTTTTAAACTTATGTGATCTTTACTATTTTCAAAGTATGAAACTTAAAAGATTCTAATGTGTTAAAAAAACTTTTGTGACTTTGTGGTTAAAAAGAAGGAAGTAAGTTTCGAAATACAAAATTCTGGATTTTGAATTTTTTAATTCAGCTTTCAAACTTGTAGATTGCAATCATCTATCATCCAACTTCCAGCAATTATTGTTTCATTAGTAAAATTCAATTATATTTGTTAATAATGAAAGACGAGCAATTATTTCCTCTCATCCAAAAGGCAAAGGAAAAAGATCAGAAAGCGCAGACCAAACTCATCAATGTTTTTTGGCTGGATGTTTTTTCTTTTGTGATGAAAAAAGTTCGTGACGAAAATGATGCAGATGAAATTACAGTAAATGTTTTTTCTAAAGTCTTATCTAAACTGGATATGTATGATCCGCATTTTCAGTTTAAAACATGGGTTTTAACGATTGCTCAAAATACAATTATCGACTTTTGGCGAAGAAAATCTCGGGAAAATCAAGATACGACCGAAAATCTGGATGAAGTAAAAAATCATTACGCAAAATCTCCGGAAGAGCTGATGATTTCCGATGAAGAGCAAAAGAAAATCATCAAAACGATAGAATCTTTAGACGTCAATTATCAGGATATTATCAGATTGCGATTTTTTGAAGAAAAAAGTATTAAAGAAATCGCAGAAGAATTAGGAATTTCTGTTGCTAATACGAAAGTTCGTGTGATGCGAGCTAAAAAAGTATTGGCTGAGTTGTTGAAGAATAATGAGTTTGAGGATGATTGATAATTTTTTTTGCCACGAATGCACGAATTATTTGCTATTTGTATAAAAATTTTTGCTTTCGTGGAAAAAAATAAATATTAACGTCAGATAATGAGCCTTGTCAAGGTTAAAAACCTTGACAAGGCTTTTTAGGAATTATTGCAATTAGATTCGTGTATTCGTGGCTATAATGAAATTATCATTTCCATCAATTTACATCGTAGATGCAGTCGATAAAAAAATCACTAACTYTGAACCTCAATTTGAGAGATAAATGGAGAATTTAGTTCAGGATACTACCGTTCAAAAACCAAAATGGATTCGTGTAAAACTTCCTACAGGAAAGAATTACAGAGAATTGAGAACTTTGGTAGATAAATATAAATTAAATACGATTTGCCAGAGCGGAAGCTGCCCGAATATGGGCGAATGTTGGGGTGAAGGTACGGCAACTTTCATGATTTTAGGAAATATCTGTACCAGAAGCTGCGGATTTTGCGGGGTAAAAACCGGAAAACCGATGGATGTAAACTGGGATGAACCTGAAAAAGTAGCTCGTTCAATCAAATTAATGAAGATCAAACATGCCGTGTTAACTTCTGTTGACCGAGACGATTTGAAAGATATGGGTTCTATTCTTTGGGGAGAAACCGTAAATGCGGTAAGAAGAATTTCTCCGGGAACTACAATGGAAACCTTGATTCCTGATTTTCAAGGTCTTACAAAACATTTAGATAGGTTAGTAAATGTAGCTCCTGAAGTAATCTCTCACAACATGGAAACGGTAAAACGTTTGACAAGAGAAGTAAGAATTCAGGCGAAATATGAAAGAAGCTTAGACGTTTTAAGATATTTAAAAGAAGCGGGACAAAGAAGAACAAAAACCGGGGTAATGCTTGGTTTGGGAGAGGAAAAAGATGAGGTTTTCCAGACTATTGAAGACATCAGAAATGCAAATGTAGACGTTATCACTTTAGGACAATATTTACAGCCGACAAAAAAACATCTTCCTGTAAAGAAATTTATAACGCCAGAAGAGTTTGATGAATTCGGAGATTTTGCAAGAAGTTTAGGATTCAAACATGTTGAAAGTTCGCCTTTGGTAAGGAGTTCATACCACGCAGAAAAACATATACATTAAAATAGAATCGCTTCAAATTTTTGAGGCGATTTTTTTTAATTCAAATATTTGTTAAGTTGATTTAATTATGGTTCTGATATAAAATTTAAATCAAACCTTTAAACATTTTACTTCCAATTATATTTACCTTTGTGCTTTTAAAAGAAGCAATGAAAATATTGCTTTAAATAATTATTGATTAAGGATGTTTGATAAAAGAATTTTGCCTTTGGCAATCGGTGGTTTAGCCATTGGAACTACAGAATTTACAATCATGGGACTGCTTCCCGATATTGCAAAAACTTTACAGATTACCATTCCGCAAGCCGGACATCTGATTGCTGCATATGCTTTGGGAGTAGTAATCGGAGCGCCGATTTTAATCGGATATTCTGTAAAATTTCCACCCAAAAAAGTATTGCTCGCTTTGATGGTGATTTTCACAATTTTTAATGCATTATCGGCTGTTGCTCCCGATTACAATTCGATGCTGGTTATCAGGTTCTTGTCTGGTTTACCACACGGTGCATTTTTCGGAGTAGGAACTGTAGTTGCTTCAAGAATGGCAGGAAAAGGAAAAGAGGCTTTGTATATTTCGTTAATGTTTACCGGATTGACGGTTGCCAATCTGGCGATGGTTCCTTTGGTAACTTATATCGGACACGAATTTCACTGGCGCTGGTATTTTGCAATCGTTGCCGTAATCGGAATTGCAACTTTATTGGCTTTAAAACTTTGGCTTCCTGCGATGGAAAAAAAAGAAAACAGCCATTTCTTGGAAGAACTAAAATTCCTGAAAGGAAAACAGTCTTGGCTGGTTTTAATGATTACGGCAATTGGTTTTGGAGGATTATTTACCTGGTTTAGCTACATTACTCCTTTAATGACCGTTATTTCAAAAATTGAAAGCAGCTATATGGCTTATGTAATGATTCTTGCAGGTGGCGGAATGGTGGTCGGAAATTTGGCAGGAGGTTTTCTTTCAGATAAATTAGGCCCGGAAAAAACCTGTTCGTTATTATTATTTTTAATGATGAGTTCGTTGGCGGGAGTATTTTTTCTTTCCCAATATCAAAGTATATCATTGGTTTTAACCTTTATTTGCGGGGCTTTATCGATGTCGGTTGCAGCGCCAATTAATATTATGATGATGAAAGCTGCACCGAAAAGTGAAATGATGGCTGCTGCTTTTATGCAGGCTGCATTTAATATTGCCAATGCAATGGGCGCTTTTCTGGGCGGAATTCCTTTAGAACATGGTTTGCCTTACAATTATCCTTCACTTGTGGGAGTAGGAATGACTGTTATCGGGTTGGTTATCAGTGTAATTTATTTTTATCTGTACAGATCGCCAAAGGTAAACGAAAAAGAAATAATGGTAGAATGTGCTGCCTGTGACCAATAAAAAAAGAGAAGCAACTGCTTCTCTTTTTTGTTTAACTAACTTTGAACTTCATTGCCGTTTTGACACCAGTATAAAGCATTATAAAGATTTTCTTTAGGAAAAGATTTAAATTCTCCCGGCATCAAAACACTGAAGATATCCGTAAAATTCTGCACACCTTCTTTGTCTGTTACAATGGCTGCTCTGTTCCATTTGGTAATGTTTTTTATTCCTAAAAGAGCATCCTGAAGCCAGGCTCCCATTGTAAAATTATCAAGATCGGTATTAAGATACAGCAGATAATTCAGTTCATCAAATTTTTCAACTTTAGTTTTTACATGCGGGATAACAAGGTTTTCAAAATCTTCTCTTGTTATCTCTCCTGTAGCGTTGAATGCTGCTACATTTTCCGGAGCATCGTTAAGAATAGCTATCATATTTTATTTTTTATATGGTTTTGGTGAGATTAATTTATCAATAATTAAACCATAATTAAAGAAATGCATTATTTAAGGCTCAATTATTGATGAGATTTTGAAAAAAATTCTATGGACCTGAAATCTAACGAACCTTTCTGGCTTTTGAAAAATGGTTTAGTAGCTTCTTATCCTTCCCTGAAATCTGACGAAGAATGCGACGTTCTTATTATCGGAGGCGGAATAACCGGAAGTCTCATCGCCCATCAAATGATAAAAGACGGTTACCAAACTATTTTAATCGATAAACGCGAAATCTGCAACGGAAGTACTTCAGCAACAACCTCAATGCTGCAATACGAAATTGATGTTCCGCTTTATGAATTAAGTGAAATGATTGGCGAAAAAGGTGCGATAGAAAGTTACAAAGCATGCTCAAAATCAATTGATACTATTGCAAGATTAACCAAAGAAATCAAGTCGCGGTCAGGTTTTAAAAGAAAACAGTCGCTCTATTTTGCTTCGAAAAAGAAAGATGCAATCTGGCTTGAAAAAGAATATGAAGCAAGAAAGAAAGCAGGATTTGACGTAACCTGGCTTGGAACTGAAGATATTGAAGAAAGGTTTGGTTTTCAGAATACTTATGGCGGGATTTTGTCAAAACAAGGCGCAAGTATCGATGCCTTTAAATTTGCTCACGAACTGCTGAGATTTAATGTGAATAAAGGTTTAAAAGTTTATGATAAAACAGAAATGAAATCGGTGAAATATCTGAGAGATCACAATTTGGCTTTAACGAAGGATGGCTTTAATATTATCGCAAAGAAAATCATTTATTGTGTGGGTTATGAAAGTTCAGCAATGATTAAAGAACATTTTGTGGATCTTAAAAGTACTTATGCCATCGTCTCTGAAATTGATAAAGATAAATTTAAAAACATGGAACAAACACTCGTCTGGAATACCGATAAACCCTATATTTATATGCGGTCAACAGATGACGAAAGACTTTTGATCGGCGGCGGCGACGAAGATTTTTATGATGCCGAAAAGCGAGATATTATTTTAAATAAAAAAGAAAAAGAAATCCTTAAAAGTCTTAAAATTTGAAAGTTTCGGGCTCGGCGAAGCCGAGCCCGAAACGAAATAAACAATACTAACATTCATCGTATTTCTAATATATAAAACTCATATTTATTTGATAGGATTTTATCCTATCCTTTATTAAACCGTCCCTTTGGGACTTGCGCATATCAATAAATTAAAATAAATAATTTTAGACGCAAACTTTATATCACGAAATCCGTATCTCGGAACCCAAAACTAAAAACTATATCCGTTCTTTTTTGCCAATTCCACAATAGATTTTTCAATCGCTTTTCCTAAGTCATCGCCTTCATAACTTCCTCGTTTTTTGGTTTCAGTATCAATAAATTCTTGTCGTTTTCTTGCTAAAACTTCAATTTCTTTTTGAATTTTTTCACGATCAGCCGATTTTTGAGCGACAATTTTTTTAATCTCGTCTTTGCTTTTTCCCTTTAATTCTGAAGGAAGTTCTTCCTCTTTCATCGATGAAATGTAAGATTTATCTTTCTCAACACGGTCAACCAAATCCCAATGATCATTTTTGTAAGCATTTTTCTTCGATTTACTTACGGCTCTTTCTACAGCATTCGATGCCGAAAGAGATTCCGCATTTACATCCTGAACTGCCTGTTTGTTCTTCATTTCATAACCACGGCTTCCGTAGGAAATATAAGTATCGTTTAACTGAGAATTGTACTGTGAAATTTTCACATCATAAGGCGTTTCAATATAAATTACTTTCTGATTACTGTCAATATTAAAGTATTTTCCGTCTCCTAAAGTCGCTCCATTTTGCCAATGCGACTGAATTCCTTCTTCACGGCTTCCGCAGAAAATCGTATTGGTATAAATGTTTTTGGTTTTAGCTTTAGAAATTACATCTTTATAACCGATTCTTCCCTGATCAAAAGGTTCGTTTCCTGCGATGTAAATGAGCTTCATGCTTTTTTCGTTTCCGTCCCATTTCAGGTTTGTAGATGCATCACGAATGACGGCTCCGCAATATTCATTTCCGCCATTTGTTTTTAAAGCGAAAAGTTTTTCAGAAACTAAATCTAAATCCTGCGTAAGTGGAGTTACTTGTCTGATGTAATTTTCATCTTGTAAACCATCATTTCCGTATTCATAAAGAGCAATTTCCACTTGCGGCGCTTGTCCGTTGTATTTTAAGGTGGTTAAAGTATTAACGATATTCCAAAGTCTTGATTTTGCCTGATCGATTAATCCGTCCATACTGTTGGAGGTATCCAGAAGCAAAGCCACCTGAATTTTATTTTCTTTTGAAACTTCCATCGGTTTTTCTGAAACATTGCTTTCAACAACCTGTCTTTCGTCTGTATTTTTACTACAGCGAATTCCTGAAATTTTTTCTGCGCTTAAAAATGCTGCAATACTTAAGCTAACTGTAATTAATTTTAAGGTGTTCATATTGTATGTTTTTTTAATGATTTTATTTTTTTGTTACGGGTTTCGGGTTTCGGATTTCGAGTTTCGAGATGCGAGTACGGCTCATTTATTAAGGTTCCGGAATCTTCATTATTTGAAAATTTTTAATCTTTAAATAGGACTTCATCCTATTCTTTAAAAAACCGTCCTTTAGGACTCTCTCAAATACCCTCCAACTCTCAAACCCTCCAACTCAATTACCGACTGTAATACTGAATCTGCATATCTTTAGGATATTTTACTTCATACGAGAAGTTGATTTTTTCTGATGCTCCGCTGGAAATTTTCCTGTTCCAGAGGATGCTTCCGGTTTTGTCATCAAAATCTCCGTCACCGAAGTTTAAAGTTTTTACGGTGATTTTCTGATTTTCACTTAACGGAATCTGATCTAAAATTTCAAGTTCGATATTTTCTTTCGTATTATTTCGGATGGATATTTCGTACGATTCTGTTTCCCATTTATTAGAATTGAAAGATTTTTGAGCCGTTTTATCCTCAATTTTAATTCTTTTCACTACAATTCTTTCGTCAACGCCAAGGGAAATTGGGAACTCGTCTTTTACATAATTGCTTGTAATATTGTTTTTTCCGATATAATTATCTTCAAAATAAATATTCGCTTCACCAGAAATAAGATTTAAATTCTGCCAGTTTTTCACAAAAGCCATTAAGAAAACCTGATTGTTAAGCTTCGGAACCGTGTGATATTTATAAGTAGACTCTACATTTTTCTTGTCTAAAATCACGTATTGCTCTTTTTCCTGACTGAGAATGGTCTGATTATAATTCAGCTCATACAAAACATTCATCTGATTATCCGAAACCGTCGCAACAGGAATCTGGCTTGATGCTGCAACTTCAGCTCTCATCTGATAAGAATTAGACATTTCAGCCTTTGCTTTCTGCATATATCCAACTTTCGCATCCTCATTGTTGTAAGCCGTATATTCTGCAACATAAAGCGGCAATAAAATCGGACGGTTTTGATTATACGAAGGTCTGTAAGTTGAAACAAAAAGTTTCACATTCTTCCAGTCTTGCCCGGTTTTTTGGTAAATTTTTCCTTTGTAAACAATTTCCAGAGGCTTCTTCGTAGATAAAGCTCTCAAATCGTAAGAAGGAACCCAGCCTGCATTTGAAACAATGTAACTCACGCCAAGATTCAGGTTCATTTCATTTTCGGCAAGAATTTCTAAGATTAATTCTTTTCTGTTGGTATTTTTATGGGTCTGCTCTTCAGAGAATTGCTTGTCGATTTTAGCAATATTTTCATCCAAAACAGATTTTTGTTCGTTTAAAAGAAAAACCTGATTATCAATTTCCAGCATTCTTTTTCTGTAAAAACCGGTGAGTTTTATAAGCTGATCTTGCGGAGTGGCTTTGTCGTTGGTAGAAACTTTCAGGTTATCATTAATAATGTTTTGTTCGCCGGTAAGATTTTTAATCTGAATATTTAAAAGATTTACCTGTCTCTGAAATTTTTTTCTTTCATCATCCAGTTTCTTTTCACCATCGTTCAGTTCATCATTTTTCAGATAATTGCTTTGCGGAGTAATTGATAAAAGCGTTGTGTTTTTTTCAAGATTGATTTTGTAGGTGTTTTCATCTAAATCATTCGGAAGATTGATGATTTTTACGGTGTTTCTTCCTTTTTGAAGACTTACATTCGTGCTTCCGAAAATTTTTGCACCCTGCAAAAATACGGTTGCCTGTTTCACATCGATTTCTTTTTTTATTTCCTGGGATTTAAAAAATGAAAACGAAAAAATGAGGATTAAAATAGAGTATCGCATTGTTTATTATTTAAAGTTCTACAGTAAAATTACCCTGATTTTATACCTGATTTTTGAAGACTTGGTGAACTGAGGTTTTCACTTGGTGAAAGTTTTTAGAACAAAAAAAGACAGCCATTTCTGACTGCCTCTTAAAAACTAAAGAATCTCGTATCTTGTTTTAATGCTGTATTTCAGCTTAATATTTTCGATGTTGTCGAAAGAATAATCGATGCTTTGATCGGCTGCTTCCAGTTGTACATTTGCCATTTTGCTTCTGTACGCAACGGGAAGTATAGAGTCGCTCATGTAATCTTCAATTTCTACGATCTCAAGCGGAGTTCCGGTCTTTTTGCCGATGCTTTCCAAAAGATAATCTGCTTTTTCTTTTGCCGCTTTCAATGCATTGATTTTTACCGTTTTTCTGAAATCTGCAATTTTTGTGTTTTTAATTTCGGCAATATTCAGATTGCTTACCCATTTTTGGTTAAGCTCTTCAAAAAGCTTGCTCACATTGGTTTTTGCATTCACTTTAAACTGAAAACTTTTGGTAAACTTTGTTGTTTTAGAATACAAATTCTGGTACATCGATTTGAATTTGATGTCTTCATTTTTTACACCATTGTTTTTCAAGGTTTCAAACAAAAGCTTTTCGCTGTCTGCCAATTGATTTTTGTTGTCGGCTTTAATTCCGATGTTAAAGATAATTTCATCCGGTTCTACTTCCATTTCGGCAACTCCGGTTACTTCAATTGCGTTTTTTTTGATTTCCTGCGCATTCACCAAACTTCCTGCTGCAAAAATCCCTACTAATAAAAGGTGTTTCAGTTTCATATGTAATTATTTATTGTTTTGTTTGTCATATGCAATCGCTTTTGCGATTTCATAATGTATGTATTTGTTATTTCTTGTTTTAAATTTCTAAAGTAAAATTACCACAAACAAAAACTGAAATTTCGGAAACTTGGTGAACTGATGTTTTCACTTGGTAAAGCAACCGTCAATCAACCAACAGATGGAATTTATCCTGCAATGCATTCATTTTTTTGTAGTCAATTGGTTTTGCATTAATCGTTTCATTATTAAAATAAAAAACAGCAGAACCGTTTTTACTTTTTTCGAATAAAATATTTGAAGTCTGATGTTGATCATTTTCAATAATAATCTGATTATCAAAAGAAATTTCATAATGAAATACAATCATTTTTTCCGAAGATTTTTCCATGAAAATTAAGTATTGATCCTTGTGAAAAAATAAATATCTATACTGACTTTCTGGTGAAGTCACTTCATAAACTTTACTGAACTGCAGTAAATTTTTCTCTTCTTCATTGTTAAAATAAGGCACTCCTATTTTAACGAATATAAACCCGACAATTAAAATTTTTAGAAAAGTTTTAAAAGGCAGAAAAGAAATTCGGTCAAAATTATTTTTTCTAGGAAGCTGAATGATGATAAGAATAAGTTGCCATCCGCTTTTTCTCACAAGAAATATGCTCATCAAAATTAAAATAAAAGAGAATATTTTCACAGAAATATCGAAGCTGATATTAATAATGAATATTTGAACCAAACATATTATTGCTAATAATAATCCTAAAAACCGGGAACGTCTGAACAATAATAAAATCCCTGAAAAAAACTCAATAGAACCCATAATCATATTGTAGATTTTGGAAGTTCCAATTGTACTCCAGAATAAAATATCTTTGTCTAAATTTCCGAATCTTGTAAAGAGAATATTGGGTTCCGGTTCCGGAAATTGTACTTTGAAAATTTTGTCGAAACCATATTTGATAAGAATTAAAGAAGTATAAAATACACAAACATATTCTGTTATTATTAAAAACTGTTTAGCCCATCTTTTCTTAATCCAAAAACTGAATAATATTGATGTGAAAAGCAAAATGATGATTAAAGCCAACATCGAATAACTGTCTGAACTGTAATCAATCAGGATGTTTTTTTTCTTCAATAAACATTCTAAAACAAACCCAGTAAAATCCCCAAACAGTAAATGCGTAATTTTTAACTGGAAATCATTTAAAAAACTCAAAGGGAAAAACAGAATAAACTGAAGAAAAAAAATGCCAGTAAAAACAGTGAATTTTCTTAGAAATAAAGATTTAAATTCCACGAAAATAGTTGCTTAAAGTTTTTTTCTGGAAATAAATAAAGCTCCCAAAACAGCGATTGTTAAAACCAAAGCGTACATCATTTTTTCTTTAGATTCAAAGCTTTTTATTTCGGCTGTTTTTATTTTTCTTTTTGGGGTAATTGGTTTGTATTCTTTCGTTTTTTTGTCATATTTCAGAAAAACGGTGCTGTCTATATCGTTTTGAAAGTTGTACGTTTCTTTAAGCGTTTTCTTCATACTTTCAATGTTTTTATCAGAAAAAACCTGATGATTGTAAACAGTATCTCTTCCGGCTTTCCATTTTTGAAGATTTTCGTTTCTTCTTGTCTTGCAAAATGTCGAGGTTACAATCACGCTTTTTTTATCGTCAATGATGATCACACTGTCCAGTTTAGAATTGGTGACATACCTTTCAGGTGCAACTCCCAGATTAGAATAATTGGTGTTGTAAGCGTTTTCTACAATGTTTTTTTCAAAATATTTCATATCGCCGCTGTGGCTTTTGTACGAAATTAATTTGGTTTGTGCAGAAATCTGATAGCTTGTGAAAACTAATGCGATTGGTAATAAAAAAGATAAATTTTTCATGAGAATTAAGTTTAAATTATACTGCAAACTTAGCTTCATCATCACAATGAGACAGGGTAAACTTGGTAAAGCCAATCTTTCACTTGGTGAATAGTTTTTCATACATCATATATATGTATATCTTTGTTTTATGAAATTTATCAGGCTTTTTGTGTTTATTCTTTTGTTG
>NZ_JBFRGA010000076.1:0-10794 GCF_052115105.1 Chryseobacterium sp. 2TAF14 | reverse complement strand
CATCAAAGGAAACAATACAATCCCTATTTTTTTGTAGAAAAACATCAGTACAATTCCTAAAATCATAAGAATATCAACAGAAAATATAATGTAGAAATATTCTTTAGGAATATTCAGACCTTCATGCTGAAGGTATTCATCAAAATCGAGACCGATGCCCATAAAAGTAAACAGAAGCAGAGAAGCCAATGCCAAAATAAAACCCCAGCCTTTCTTCGGATCTTCATCAAAATAACTGTACTCTTTGTATTCTTTTTCCATACTGCAAAAATAAAGAACTTATGAATGATTTCATAAGTTCTTGAATATTTATATCGTCTAAAAATTGATTAAATTGAGATTGCGTTAATCAATCTGTTTTTATCGCTTAAAAATTCTTCCATAGAGATCATAGATTCAGTTCTCATTACGTCCTGAATGTCATCAATCTGATAGATAATTCTTTTTGCATCGTTTGTATTTTTAGCTCTTACTTTACAGAAGATATTGTATTTTCCTGAGATAACGCTTGCTTCGATAACGTTCGGAATGGTTCCCAACTCTTTCAAAACCTCTTGTGTGCGGTTTGATTTTGTTAGAAGAATTCCGATGAAAGCCGTAAAATGGTAATCTAATTTACCATAATCAAGGTTAAGAGATGATCCTAAAATAATACCTGCATCTTCCATTTTCTTCACTCTTACGTGAATTGTACCCGCAGAAACATCCATCTGCTTAGCAATTTCTGTAAAAGGCATTCTTGTGTTTTCTACTAAGAAGTCAAGAATTTTCTTGTCTATTTCGTCCAGTTGATAGTTCATATAGTGAAATTATATTTTTCCTAAAAAATCAATAAATTTTTTACAAAATTAAGAAAAATAATTTAACTAAAGAATTTATCTTAAATATTAACAATAATTAACACGTATGATAAAAATCATTAAAAAATTATGGGTTTTTTACGGATGATTTTACAGAATCTGTTTTTATTTCAGCTTCAGTATTAGCTGACTTTTTGTCTTTTTTCTTCTTTTTAAATAAAGAATTAAAGCTTTTGCTCCAAACAATACCACCACCATAAGCCTGATTTGCAGAACCATTCGTACCAACCGTTCCTACACCCATTCCGATGTTGGTTGGTTTAGAATAACCTCTCAAAACAAGCGTACCGTCATTTTTCTTTGAAATATCGTATTCTACCGATCCTTCACCAGAAAGATAGTTGTTGCTAGTATTTTCTGTTCTGGAAAGCGGAATCCCCAAACCTGTTTTTACGGTAACTCTCGGTGACAATTCAAAACTTACTCCGGCGTTGGCTCTGTCGCCATTGTTAGAAAACTGGTCGTTTCCTTTTACGTAATTCAGATCAATCTGGAATTCGCTACTTACCGTATTCAATACAGAACCTAATTGTTTTAATAACATATTGTAACCGGAAGATTCGGCAATTCCTGCGGCATCAAAATTAAATCCTCCTCCAGAATTGGAAACATTAAACATATTAAGCAATAAAATAGAACCAAACTGTAAAACATTCTCACCTTCTGTCTGATTGATTTTTGCTGCCAAAGTTTCTTTTACCTGGCTCGAAACGTCAAGCGCAGTTACATTCAACGCAATTTTTGGATCATTTAGAGTATTGGTAATATTTGCCYGCAGCAAAACACTGATCGGCTGCAATTGTCCCATATTTAAATAATCTCCTGCATTAGAAACCATTCTCACATAATTGGCAGAAATATCCAGAGACGGTTTCATTGCGTCACCATCCCATCTGATGCTGCTGTTTTTCTGAATCTGAAAGGTTCTGTTGAGAATGGCTTTAGATACAAAAGTTCCACTGTCAACCATGTAAGATCCGTTCATTGCAATGTTTCCCTGTCTGTTCATCTGGAATCTCAGATTGTTTGCCATTCCTTTCACAGTAATATTTCCTACATCATCACCTACCAAAACGTTTACTGTTGTGCCTTTATCAACATCCAAACTGAAATCGATATTCATATTGGCGCCGGTTTTCTTTTTTTCTTCCAAAGTTACCAAACCGTCTTTTCCTTCTTTCAAAAACCTCAGCATTTTAAATTCTTCAACATTAGAAGTAGAACTTGAGTTGAAAGTAAATGTACTTCCATTTAAAGCCTTCATATTTGGAGTAGAAAGGTTTAAAGCAGAAACAGGTCCGTCAACATACAAATCACCCTGTCCGTAAACCCGTCCCCAAAACAGATCGTAATCTTTCTGAGTAGTATTTAGCATTAATAAATTATCTGCTCTCATCACCAGGTTGACTCCCATTGAAGACAGTGTCTCAAACTGTATCGCACCGGAAATTGTTCCTGAAGAATTTGATCTTCCGTCGTGAACTCCAATATTATTTAAAATTGCCAAACCTTTGGAAAGCGGAATCACCGTATCATCAAACGAGTAATCTACTCCTGTGAATAATAATTTTAAACCAAATTCTTTTAAAGCAATATCACCACTGTAATCAAGATTTTTAAGCGTTCCGTTGATTTTCAGATCACCGGTTGCTTTCCCTCTTAAATTTCCAAAAATACTCTGCACAAACTGCTGTGTAAATGCAAGATCAAAATCTCTTAATTCAGTTGTCAAATCAATCGTTGGAGTTGGGGTATTGTTATTTACAGTTCCTGTCAAATGCAGATTATTATTACCGATTACTCCGGCTGAAGCTACTTTTACATCAACATCATACACATTTAAAGAAAAACCATTGACGGCAGAAATCGTAACGTCACCCATGTCATTCCCGTTCATCATGATGTTATCAACCGTAAGATCTACCAATGGCTGCAATGTGCTTTTATCCATTTTGATTTTCACATTACCATTTGCCAAACCTTTAATATCCATCGGATTTCCACCAGATTGCATCTCTAAAAGCTTTTCTATGGCAAAATTCTGAATCTCAGCGTCTACATAGAAATCTTTGGCCGATTTAAAAAATGATTCGTTGATCTGCAATGAACTATCATCTGAAAAAATTCGCAGATTATGAATTTCAAAATCTCCTGTTTTACGACGGTAACTTACATAATGATCGAGTTCCGGATTGGTATCGATCGACCATTTTACATTATTTAAATTAACTTCTGTCGGCTCAAACCTGAAAACATAATCTCCTTCAGGATTTGTTGACTGGTTAAAATTAACCGCATAACTTTTCAGGTTGTCATCCAGTTCATCTTCCGGGCTTCCATGTTTAAAGTTGGTAGAAATCCTTAACACTGAATTATTATCATTTTTTCCTGTCAGTATTACATCTTTCAGGATATTTTTGTTGTATTCGAGCCTGTTGATTTTTGCGTAAAGCTGCTGTTCGGTATTGGCAGTATTAATTCTTACAATCACACTGTCAACCATTGCGCTGTCTCGTGTAACCACTACCCTGTCATCAATTTTGTAATCAGGATTGGCTTCTGCCAAAGCACGATCTGCTTCGGTAATCTCCTCCTTTTTAGTCATGATGTACTTCAGAGAAGCTGCATCAAGATTTAGAATTAAATTATTTGAATTTCCGTCATACTCACCTTCTACTTTTGCACCTTGAGGAAGTTTTAAATCAGGCATAAAATAGGCAACCAAACCCTGTTCAACATCAAAATTCATCGCAAAAGCTTGTCCACGATACAGCTTTCTCGGTTCCGGGCCAACAAGAATTTTCTCTAAACCATTTTCAACCATTCCTGCTAAATCGGCAAGATTATATTTTCCCGAGATTTTCCCGTTGACCGCTCCCGGAGCATCCACCAGAATCGAGCGTTCTCCGCCTTCTACAAAAGTTTTAAGTTTGGCATTCGGAATATGATATTTCTGATCTGCTGTTGCAAAATTTACATTTGAGGCTTCAACATCCAAAGTCAGATCATTGATGCTTGACATTGCCATTTTTCCGTTTACTTTACCACTTACAACCTGAGTTCCCGCTTTATCGGTAAAATAATTCATATTTAAATAAGAAACATCGGCATCTACATTGGCAGAAATTCTTGAGGTACTGAAATCAATTAAACCCTTTACTGTAGCTTTTGCCTGCTCATCATTTACGGTAATCAATCCGTTGTATTTTTTGTGATCTAAAAGCCCATCCAAAACCACGTTGTTGATTTCGTTATTCATAATTTCAATGCTCGAAATCTGAGATTTTGTACTCAAACGCATCGTATTCACATCAAAACTTTGTCCGTCTAAATTAAATTTACCGGAAATCAAACCAACGGCTTTGCTTTTGGTAATGACAGAAGTATTCAAATCGTTCACTTCTGCATAACCTTTGTATTTAGGTAAAGTTGAACTATAATCTGTTAAAGAAAAATTAGAAATTTTTGCCTGCCCAATTCCTGTCATTAAATTCCCTGAAGAAACATAAACCTGTTTTGGAGTAACTTTTGCGGTTCCGTTGTATTTTAATTTACCAAAATCATCCGCAAAATTTTTCATCTTTGAGGAAACGAAAGTCGGCATCATTGCTTTCAGATCTTTATAGGTAAAATCTGCCGAAAGATTTTCGGTTTCTATGGTGAAATCACCTTTTAACAAATGATTGGCTTTCAGTTTTTTTGTTGCAATATTTACCGAAGGATTTCTGATCAGAAAATTTTCTAAAGTAAAATGATTTAACGGCCCCGTCATTTTCCCGCTTGCATTAAACGGAATGAAATTATCCCAATTGGTCACAAAATAAGAAATATCATAACCGCTTATCTGGCTTCCCAATTTCATATTCATGTCCCACTTTACTTTATTGGTAAAGTCTGCCCACGAACCTTTATTCAGATTAAATTTAATATCTCCCTGAAGAAGTGAATGATCAGTATTTAGCGTAAGATCTCCCAAAGAAAGATAATCTTCGGTCATTGAAAAATCGGTAGAAAAAGTTTCTACAAAGTGAGATTTCCCCCATCTTTTGGTAATAAAAGTAAAATTATCAATTCGGGCATTGATATTTGCGCCATTGACTTTAACTTTTGGAGCAATAAGATTTACATTGGTTGCAGTCAACCACTTCCCCGGTTCTCCCGGAGAATTTTGATTAACAATAGAAACTTTTGAATTTAAAATTTCTAAACGTGCGTTCAGTTGAAAAGGTGGCTTTTTAGGATCTTTCTTTTTACCACTATCAAAAAGCTGTGTAAAACGGATGAAGTTTGAAATACTGTCGCCTTTATAAGTAATTACTTTAATGTCTGCATCGTTAAGCGTCAAACCATTAAAACTTAAAGAATTGTTTTTCCCGATATTGGTTGCCAAAGAAAACCAGTCGGAATTTGCTTTAAACTCTCTTGCTTTAATAAAGTCCAGATTTTTATAATCTTTTATTCTTAAGCCTTTTATGGTAACGTCTCCAAAGAAATCAACCTCTACACTTTCGGTAGACATTTTGGCTTTAAAATCTCTGTTGACAATCTGTAAAGCCTGATCTGCTGCCCATCTTTTGGTAACCGGCAAGTTGATTGCAATAAAAACAAGAACGACGATTGAAAGAAGCGTCCAGAAAAGAAAAAGTAATAATTTTGCCCACCAAGAATAGCTTACAACATCTTTAGCTGCCTGTTTTCCGAATTCCTGAGCGGTATCTATTGGATGATTTATAGCGTCTGAAGCCAGCTCAGAAGCCTCTTTCACAGTCTCCTGAACATTTTCCACAGTCTTTTGAACCTGGTCTCCCAGGTTTTCAGCTACCGATTTTTTATTATTATTTTCGTTATTATTCTCTAACTTTGCCATTATTATGAGCGACTCTATAATTTTAGGTATCGAATCATCTTGCGATGACACTTCAGCAGCTATTATCAAAGGAAATTCTATTCTTTCAAACATTGCAGCCAATCAGGAAATCCACAAAGAATATGGTGGAGTTGTTCCGGAATTGGCTTCTCGTGCCCATCAGCAGAATATTATTCCTGTTGTTGAAAAATCTATACTCAAAGCAAATATACAACAAAATGCAATTTCTGCCATAGGCTTTACCAGAGGTCCCGGACTTTTGGGTTCTTTGCTTGTAGGAACTTCTTTTGCCAAGTCGCTCGCTATGAGTTTAGATGTTCCTTTAATAGAAGTAAATCACCTTCAGGCGCATATTTTAGCGCATTTCATTGACGATGCAAATCCTGTGCCGCCAAAATTCCCGTTCTTGTGTCTTACCGTAAGTGGCGGACATACGATGATTGTCTTGGTAAAAGATTATTTCGACATGGAAATCATCGGAAAAACAACCGATGATGCAGCGGGTGAAGCATTTGATAAAATCGGGAAAATTTTCGATTTGGATTATCCGGCCGGACCAATTATTGACCGATTGGCAAAAGAAGGAAATCCTGATGCTTTTAAATTTAATAAACCTAAATTAGACAACTACGATTATTCTTTCAGCGGAATTAAAACTTCGGTTTTGTATTTCATTCAGAAAGAAGTAAAGAAAAATCCTGATTTCATTAAAGAAAATATGAATGACCTTTGTGCTTCGGTACAGAAATGCATCATCGAAATTTTAATGAATAAATTAGAGAAAGCAGCTAAAGATTTAAACATAAAAGAAGTTGCCATTGCAGGCGGCGTTTCTGCCAATTCAGCATTGAGAAAAGTAATGCAGGACAATCATGAGAAATTATGCTGGAATATTTACATTCCAAAATTTGAATATACCACCGATAATGCAGCAATGATTGCAATGGTTGCTCAACTTAAATTTGAAAGAGGAGAATTTACAGATTTAAGAACTACAGCAACTTCAAAATACGATTTATAATGAAGATATTATTAGAAGAAAAAGTACTGGGAACACAATCTAAAAAGAACTCAAAATATTATTGGGTTTTAGAAACGATAACAGGAAAAAATGATACTTCAACAGRGTTTGATGAAGATGATTTTCAGATGATCGGTTCGGAAACTGGTTTTATTCAGAATATAAAAGAAGAAATTATTGAGAAAATAAACGCTGAAAATGTTTTCAATTTTGATTTTGAGCCAAAGGAAGGAGATTATTTATCCATCAAAAATAATTTAAGGAAAAAGGAATATCTAAATCTGATTTTCATGAATAATGCCTGGATTGAAGAAATCTACATGTGCTCTTACCGCGACTGCGAAGGCGATGTTTATACCACAATAAAAACCGGAGTGGCGTTTATAAGTGAAAATGAAATATTTTTCTAAACGATTCTATTTTATATAAACCTAGCGAGATTTAAAACTTAAACAATGAAACTTTTTTTTGGCGAAATTGATAACGGAAAAGCAATCATTAATGACGAAGAGCAGCAACACATCGTAAAAGTTCTTCGTATGAAAGATGGTGAAGAAATTTTTGTCACCGACGGAAATGGAAATCTTGCTTCCGGAACATTGATTATTGAAGGAAAAAAAGCAGGAATTAAAGTTGCAGAAATAAAAACTCAAACGCCTGATTTCAGTCCGAAACTTCATATTGCGATTGCGCCAACAAAAAATATTGACCGTATCGAATTTTTCGTGGAGAAAGCTGTAGAAATGGGAATTTCTGAGATTACGATTCTTCAAACTGAAAAAACTGAACGTAAAAATTTAAATATCGATAAAATCAGGAAACAGGGAATTGCAGCATCAAAGCAAAGTTTGAGATTTCATTTTCCGGTTATTAATGATTTGATTAAAATTCAGGATTTTTTGAAAAATATTGATTCTGAAACAACTTTTGTAGCGCATTGCAACGAAAATTTAGAACGAATTAATTTAAATGAAATTCCAAAATTAGAAAACTACACTTTCCTGATTGGTCCTGAAGGAGATTTTTCGGATAAGGAAATTCTGTTTTTAGCAGATAAAGGAATTAAAGCTGTTTCTTTGGGAAATCAGAGATTAAGAACAGAAACTGCGGGAGTTTTTGTAGCGGCTTGGAATTATAATAAAATGGTTTAGATCAATTGATTTCAACAACATTTTCCGTGTAGGAAGTTCGAATTAATTTTTTGTTTTTCCATTCATAAGTCGACCAAAATTCACCAATACTTGAAACTCTGTGATATGATTTTATTTCTTTGCTGTTTGGATCAAAAGTCGGACTATAAATATCATCGAATTTTTTTTCCTGAATAAATTTTCCGTTTTTATTAATCCATACATTTAAAGTAAACCAGTTCATTCCGACTTCTTTTGATATCGTTAGATCACTGATCCCGTCAAAATTTACATCCTGAAACTTAAAATCCAATTCTTCCACATTACGAAATTCCCAATCTGAAACTGCATTAAGATTTTGTATTTTCTTTCCTTGATAAACTTTCAGTTTGTAATAATCAATTCTTCCTTCTTTTATCGTATAAAAAACTTCAGCAGAAATACCTTTATCCTTAATAATTTGAGAATATTTTCCATCTTTTGGTTCTTCGTCTAAAACACTTTCTTGTTTGACATTTTCAATTTTAGAACTGTCAATATTTACAGCAACAGAATCAATAGCCACAACTGTTGAATCTTTATTTGATATAGAATTTTGGTTTTTCTGCGAACAAGAAAAAATAAAAAATAAAACAATCAAGGAAAAGATGCTTTTCATCAGCTAAAACTAATATTATTATCCTTTAAATATTTTTCAAAAATCTGTTCTCCGCTTCTCATCGAATTTACAGCCCAACGAATTTTCATTCTCAGCAATTTTTCTTCATCCAGTTTATAATCAATATTCGATTTTATCAGCTTTTGCTTTAATTCATACATACAGATTGAAGCCGCCACAGAAACATTAAAACTTCTCGTAAAACCATACATCGGAATCGCCAGAGTTTCATCTGCAAAATCTAAAATCTCATCAGAAACTCCCTCCATTTCAGTTCCGAAAACCAAAGCAATCGGCTCTGTAATTTCATATTCGGGTAAAAATTTTGCATTTTTTTCTAACGAAACAGCCACCATTTTATAACCACGGTCTTTAATATTCTGAAAAGACTCCAGATTTCTGGGTAATCTTTCCACTTCAACCCATGTATCGGCGCCTTTTGTGACTCTTAAATTCGGCTCAAAACTATGCTCTTCCTGCAAAGCTACCACTTTGTGAAAACCACAAGCCTCAACAGAACGCACAATTGCGGCAGCATTTCTGAACTGGTAAATATCTTCAATCACGGGAAGGATAAAATCTGAGCTTTCAGGGGCAAAATACTCTATCTTTCTTAATCTTTCCTCCGTTAAAAACTGCTGTAAATATTCGTAAGTTTTTTCTAAATCTTTCATCTTCTTTCAAATCTTTGCAAATTAACGTAATTTTGAAATTCTAAGAAAAGTTTACATGAAAAGAAAAGTCCTGTTGATTTATACCGGTGGAACGATCGGTATGGAAAAAGATTACGAAACCGGAAGTCTCCGCGCGTTTGATTTTGGAAATATTTTTGAAAAAATGCCCGAAATGAAATTGATGGAATGTGAAGTTTTTGTACATCCTTTCGAACAGCCACTCGATTCTTCAGACATGGGACCCGAAGAATGGCGAATGATTGCCAATCTTATTTTCGATAACTATAAAAAATACGATGGATTTCTAATTCTTCACGGAACGGATACGATGTCTTACACCGCTTCTGCATTAAGTTTTATGCTAAAAGGTTTAACGAAACCTGTTATTTTAACGGGTTCACAGCTTCCGATCGGAGATTTGAGAACCGATGCAAAAGAAAATCTCCTGACAAGTTTGTATTATGCAAGTCTTTATGAAGAAAAAGAAGCCGTTATTCAGGAGGTTGCGATTTATTTTGAATATAAATTATTGCGTGGAAACCGTACCTTAAAATATTCTGCGGAGTATTTTGATGCGTACGCAAGTCCAAACTATCCTATTCTCGGGCAATCCGGAGTTCATTTGAAAATTGAAAAAGATAATTTGTTCAGACCGGATTTAAGAATTGAGTTTCATGTGGACAACCACATCTCTG
This sequence comes from Chryseobacterium sp. 2TAF14, assembly GCF_052115105.1. NCBI lineage: Bacteria > Pseudomonadati > Bacteroidota > Flavobacteriia > Flavobacteriales > Weeksellaceae > Chryseobacterium > Chryseobacterium sp. 2TAF14. The sequence continues at coordinate 889 of NZ_JBFRGA010000076.1, read as the reverse complement.
AAGACGTTTTATTCTGGAGAATTTTTCCGGGAATGAAACTGAATCATTTTAAAGAAATTCCCAAAATGAAGGTTTTGATTTTGCAGGTTTTCGGTTCGGGAACCATTTTCAGCAGTGAAAAAACGTTGGAAACTTTACAGCAAATCAGAAAAAACGGAACTGAAATCGTTGTTGTCAGTCAGTGTATTTCCGGCGGAATTTCGTTTGGAAAATATGAAAATTCTAATATTTTCTCAAGAATCGGAGCCATCAGCGGAAGAGATATGACTGCCGAAGCTGCGATCACGAAAGCGATGCACCTTATTGACAACCCAAATTACAAGGGAAGTTTTGCCGATAATTTCTCATGGAATCTTTGCGGAGAAATAAGTGATTAATTTAAATTAAGAATTTGTAGATTCAATAAAATAGCCTATTTTTGCAGTCTTCAAAATAGAAAGGTGTCCGAGTGGTTGAAGGAGCTACCCTGGAAAGGTAGTATACGGGTAACTGTATCGAGGGTTCGAATCCCTTCCTTTCTGCAAAAGCGTTGATTTTTCAACGCTTTTTTTTTCGAATAAAATAAACAAAATCCAGATCGATTTGATCTGGATTTTTGCTTGAAATGCACTTTTTAAAATACATCTCGACAATAGTATGAATGTATGTGGTTTTTATTTAAGTAAAGAAGTAAAATTTCAAAACCTGAATCTTTTGCTAAAAATTAAATCTCAATCCTAAAATTCCCAAAACCCATGTGGATTATTTATTTGTAATCTGGTTCTTAGTTTTTATTCCGCATCTAAGCTATGGGAATTTTTTAACGGATTGATTTTTATCTTTTTATATTAAAAAACTATTCTTGTAAATTTGGAAACTCATTTCTTAGCCCTAATTGCAGCAATTGTCT
>NZ_JBFRGA010000075.1:0-17196 GCF_052115105.1 Chryseobacterium sp. 2TAF14 | reverse complement strand
GGCATGGTTACGCCAAACTTCTTCTCGACAGACTGGTAAGTTTTGCCGAAGAAAAAGATCTGATGATTGATCCTGAATGCGATTTTGTAAGACAACAACTGGAAAATCATCCGAAAAGATACAAAGGAATCTGGCATGAATAGAAATTTAACTAATATTAAAAAATACCGTTGTCATTTTAATGCAAAGTTTTAAATCTTTAATTTTTTATATTTAAAGTAATGTTAAGCTTGAAAAACGTCACTTAATAAGATCAATTTATTGATAATTCTTAGTTCGCTTTAACTATCAAATTTTAAAAACGGACTTTGCATTAAAGATGGAATATAATATCAGTTAAACTTGTTTAAATTATTCCCACCAATTTTGAAAATGATACGATGTATTGTTTAAGTCTAATTTTTCGCCGATTTTCGGTGTGAGAATCTGCAGATTTTTCTCTTTTCCGAGAGCTGTAACTTTTTGCAAAGGCTCATTCCATGGATGTAAAGCCAAAGCAAACTTTCCTGAATGAACAGGAATAATATTTTTTGCCTGAATATCAATACTCGCCTGAATGACATCTTCAGGCAAAGCGTGGATGTATTTCCAAGCCGGATTGTATTGTCCGTTTTCCATGATGGCAAAATCAAATGGTCCGTATTTTTCACCAATCGTTTTAAAATGCTTGTCATAACCGCTGTCTCCGCCTAAAAACAGTTTCTTGGTAGGAGTTTCAAGAACGTAGGAAGTCCACAACGTTGTATTTCTCTGGAATTTTCTTCCTGAAAAATGTCTTGCCGGAGTAAATGTTATTTTAAAACTATCTTTTAAATTTACTGTTGTGTCCCAATCTTCTTCAATGATCTGATCGTCAGAATATCCCCATCTTTCAAGATGAGCGCCCACTCCTAAAGGCATGATTGCTTTTCCAACTTTTCCACGGATTGCTTTTACCGTTGGAAAATCCAGATGATCATAATGATCGTGTGTAATCACCAGATAATCGATATTCGGAATGTCTTCAGGTTTAAACAAATCTGAACCTTCAAAAGCTTTATTGAAAAATTTAAAAGGAGAGCCAAAAGTGCTTAAAACCGGGTCGATCAGGAAAGAAACGCCATCAGTTTTTATAAAATAAGAAGAATGCCCCATCCAGATAAATACATCTTCATCTGAGGAAATTTTACTTAAATCGGTATGAATTGCAGGAATTGCCTGCAAAGGTTTCAGCAACGGATCTTTTTTGCCAAACAAAAAATCGACCATAACTTTCGGCATAGAAAAACCTTCAGCAATCTGCGGTGTAAAGCTTTGATTCTGAAACTGCTTATCTTTATAGTTCCTGGAACTGAGTATTTTTTCCAGACGTTTTCCTTTTGGTGCTGCACCGAAAACTTCCTGAGACATTACAAAATAAGTGGCTGCAACAAGTACCGCAATCAATATAATTAAATAAACCATTATTAAAATTTGAAATTCAAATGTAAAAAACTTTCTTTAAGTTTACTACTCTCTCATCAATGACGCATGAAAATGAATTTTACTTTTTTCTCTCGTTATTTTGTATGGAAATAATTTTAGAAATTCTATTGAATAATTTTAAACCATTAAGGAACTTAAAATTTTTAAGTGTTTTTAAGTAAAATCAAAGATTTATTTAGCRGAAYKCTTAAAGCGAAGCTCYRCTTAATTTTTCTTTAATCTAATARCTCTTAATGGTTAAAAAATTTAAACAGCTTTTAATAGTTATTAAATAAAATCTTCGCATTTGCGGAAACCAAAAAATACAAAACTTTAAAATCCATGAAAAATAATTAAATTCGTTTATTAAAAAACTACTTCCCTTGAAATATTTCATATTTATTTTAATAATATTAAATTTTGCTTCATGCACTTCTGTAAAACAGTACAATGAGCAGAGATCAAGCATAATTTCTCCTGAAAAACTTCGTCAAGATGTCGATTTTGCCTATCAAAAACTTCAGGAAATGCACCCTAATTTAAACTGGTATATTTCAAAAAAAGAGCTTGATTTTAAATTTGACAGCCTGAAAGCAACCATCAACAAACCTTTAACGCCTACTCAGTTTTATTTTAAATTACAGCCTGTTATTGCTAAGATCCGTGAAGGTCATTTATCTTTAAAAATTCCTGCAAAACGGTTTTCGAAAAAAGAAATTAAAGCCTTAAAAAATAAAAAAGGTCTGTTTGGAAGATTTGAATATCACATAGAAGATGATCATCTGTATTTTATTGAAAATAAAGATTCTATCCAAAATATAAAACCGGGAACAGAGCTTTTAAGCATTAATGACGTTCCTGTTTCAGATTATTTAAAAAAATACCGCGAACTGATAAGCAGCGACGGTTACAATAGTACTTTCTATCGTTATTATTTAAAAGATGTCTTCTTTAATTTTTTTGTTGCCGAAAAAGGAATCATGGACAGCGCAAAAATTGAAACTCTTTACAACGACAAAAAACAAACCCTTGTTTTAAAAAGGGAAAGCAAAAATCAACAGGAAATTGAAAAAGACAAAGCCGATAAAAAGCGAACTCCCGAAAAAAAGGTCAACGATTATGTGGCATCCACAAACTCTTACAACAGGAATTTAAAATTTTTAGATAAAGACAGCACGATCGCTTACATGAAAATTAAAAGTTTCTCAAGATCTTTTGCAGACAAATTTTACAGAGAATCTTTTGCAAAAATCAGGAATGCAGAATCGTCTTACCTCATCATTGATATCCGTGAAAATTATGGCGGCTCTCTGTACGAAATCAACCAGCTCTATTCTTATCTTGCGCCCGAACCTTTTGTTTTGATAAAGCCGTCTCAGCTTACATCAAGGGTAACCCCGCTTAAAACCAATTATTTCAGGAAATCAGATCCGTTGCAATATACTTTAAAGAGCCTGGCTYATCCCGGGTATTTCTTTTACCAGGCCTTAAATGTTTACAAAGGCAAAGACGGTGTTGCTTATTATAAAATGAAAGAAAACAAACCTACAAAGCCTAAAGAAAATGCTTTTAAAGGGAAAATATATGTTTTGATTAATGGCGGAAGCTTTTCGGCATCGTCTATTATTTCTTCTAAATTAAAATTTGATAAACGGGCAATTTTAGTTGGCGAAGAAACCGGCGGCGCAAATGACGGAACGGTTGCCGGATTTTATTCTTATCAAAAACTTCCCAATTCTAAAATAGATTTACCAATCGGACTGCTTTTAATACAGCCCAACATTACTTTTGAAAACACAAAAAAAGGAGTTATCCCCGATGTGGAAATTGAGCAGAACCTTCAGGATATTATCGATCAAAAAGACACACAACTTGATTGGGTGAAAGCAGAAATTGAGAAGGAGAAAGGAGCATTAAAAACTGCAGACTGATGAAAAAATTAATTAAATATTTTGAATTTGTCGAACTTAAAAAGCCCTCAAATTGAGAGCTTTTTATCATTATTTAAAAAAAAATCAATCGGTTATTATTTCTTTTTCAATTCTACCAGAAGATTTTCTATCTGCTGCACATATTTCCCGTAAAAAACTCTGTACCAATACTTTCCTAATAAGAAAAGACCAAAAAGACCAATAGCGAGTGAAGAAATAAGTATGACGGCGATTTTCGTTTCACTTAATGGTATCGGGCGAGGTATAAATTCGATCACAATAATCATCTCACACACCAAAAAAGGAACAAACGAAAGCATAAAAGATAAATAATACTGCTTATTCAGATCAAACTGATACATTAGATCTTTCAGAGAATCAAACGTTTTCATCATAGGATTGCTTATATTATTGTATAATTTAAAAAACTTGCTGAAGAAAAACGAAATCACAATTACCATTGAAAACAGTAACACGGTTAAATAAAATTTAAACTTAAAAGGAGCTTCCGGAACAGGAATCCACACAACGGCAAAGCCGAAAAGTAATATTCCTACGGTAGACCAAAACTCCATCCGCATATTTTTCCTGATTTTTTCAAGCGGAAGATTGATCTTATTGGTTTGTTCGATGCTGATTTCCGGTGTTGCAGCAGAAACATCATCATTCCAGGTATTTTTTAGGTCATCTATATTCATAATGTTTGTTTTTTATTTTTGTTTCGAGTTTCGAGATTCGGGATTCGTGGTTGGAGTTTCGAGGTTCGAGTTTGAATCTTGTATCTCGCAACACGAATCTCATATCTCGCATCCCGCATCTAATTATTATTTAAAATCTCTTTCAGTTTGTTTTTGGCGCGATTCATTTTTACTCTTACATTTCCTTCAGAAATCCCCATTTGATCGGCAATTTCTCTTCCGGAAAAATCTTCCAGGTAATAAAAAATAAATGCCTTATCGATAGGATTCAGTTGATTGATGGCTTTGTACATTTCGGCAAGCTTCTCTTCTTTTTCATGATCGTATTCATCTTGTACAATTTTATAGTTTGAAAAATCTTCATTGGCAATAAAGCTTCTTTTCTTTTCAGATTTAAGGAAAATAATTGCTGTGTTGAGGGCAATTCTGTACAGCCAGGTAGAAAATTCGCTTTCACCTTTCTCTCTGTAGAGTTAGTAAAAATTTAAAACAAATGTTACAATATTTTTTATTTTTCTTTAATAAAACTGTTAATTTCTTATTGGTGCGTCTTGAAAAAACCYTATCCAAATTATTTTTAAAATTAATATAACCTTGACAAGATTTGTAAACAAAATAATATTTAAAGACGTTCGTGGCGCAAAATTTGTGTTTTATGCTGAACATCACAAAAAAATATTAATATGCCTTACCTTACAAAACAAGACAGCAAAGATTTTGAGCTTTATTACGAAGATTTCGGTTCCGGACAGCCGATTATACTTATTCACGGTTGGCCGTTGAGCGGAAAATCTTGGGAACTCCAGGTTCCTGTTCTTTTAGATTTAGGATACCGGGTTATTACTTACGACAGAAAAGGTTTCGGAAAGTCTTCTCCAACGTTAGACGGTTATGATTATAACGGTTTAGCTGCAGATTTACACGAGCTTATTGCTCAATTAGATTTAAAAAACGTTATTCTTTTCGGATTTTCGATGGGTGGCGGTGAAGTTGTACGTTACTTAACCAATTACGGTTCAGAAAATGTAGATAAAGTAGCCCTCATTTCTTCGATCATTCCGTTGGTAAAACAGAAGGACGATAATCCGCATGGTGTTTCTGAAGAAGAACTGTACGGAATTTTAACGAGCTTAAGAACCGACCGCGTCACTTTCCTGGAAAGCTTTCATAAAAATTTCTACAATTACGGATTACTTTCCCAGAAAGTCAGCCAGAAACAGCTGGATTTTGACTGGAGTATCGCATCTTGCGCCTCTCCTATTGCAACTATAAAATGTGCTGAAAGCTGGGCAAATACAGACTTCAGACCAGAATTGGCCAATGTAAATGTAAAAACCTTAATCGTACATGGTGACGATGACCAGATTGTACCGATAGAAACTGCAGGAAAACAAGCTGCAGCAGGAATTGCAGATAATGATTTCGTTATTGTTGAAGGCGCTCCGCATGGTTTGAATGTTACTCATGCAGAACATTTAAATGAAATTTTAACCAAATTTCTCACCAACAACTAAACTCTTTTTTTATATAAGTTTGATCTTAAGTGATCAAAAAAACCGCAATAAAAAATATTATTGCGGTTTTATTTTATCTAAAAGTTTTAAAATTTAATTTTAAAAAATATAATCTGTACTCAAAAAATTAGAATCGTGATCTCTTACAATGGTATTCAGCAATTCTTTGTTAGAATCTGTAATTTTTGCAGCAACTAAAGAACGGATAGAGAACGAGCGAAGCGCATCAAAAACAGAAAGCGTACCTTCTGCAGAATCTTTCCGCCCTGTAAAAGGGAAAACATCGGGTCCGCGTTGAGCCTGACAATTGATATTCACACGGCTTACCAGATTTACAAAAGAGTCGATCAATTTCGAAACTTCCATTGCATCTTCACTGAAAATACTCACCTGCATTCCGTGTGATGCATTTACCTGATAATCGACCGGCTCTTCAATATCATCAAACGGAACAACAGGAATTACCGGACCAAATTGTTCCTCATGATATAATTTCATTTCATTATTTACAGGATATACAACTGCCGGAAAAACAAAAGACTCTTCTGTAAAACCTCCATTTTCATTGAGAACCTGAGCGCCTTTTGACAAAGCATCATCAATGCATTCTTTTAAATAAGGTGGCTTGTTAACTTCCGGAAGCGGTGTGATTTTCACTTCTTTTTCCCACGGAAGTCCGGGTTTCATTTTAGCAACGGCTTCTGTTAATTTTCGTGTAAATTCTTCTGCAATATCTTTTTGTACGAAAATTAATTTTAAAGCCGTACATCTTTGTCCGTTAAAAGAAAGTGCTCCTAAAATACATTCGCTTACCGCAACATCAAGGTCTGCATTTTTAGTAACGATCGCTGCATTTTTTGCATCTAAACTTAAAATCGCTCTTAAACGGTTGACTTTCGGATGCAGTTTTTTCAATCCGTTCGCTACTTTACTTGAACCGATGAATGCTAAAACATTTATTTTTCCACTTTCCATGATCGGAGTGATAATTTCTGAGCCCTTTCCATATAATGTGTTGACCGTACCTTTTGGAAACGCTTCCTGAAAAGCTTTTAGTAAAGGATAATGTGCTAAAACTCCATGCTTCGGAAGTTTAAACAGGATTGTATTTCCCATAATCAAAGCAGGAATTAATGTGGTGAAAATTTCGTTTAAAGGATAATTAAAAGGTCCCATACTCAAAACTACACCAAGAGGCGCTCTTCTTATTTGAGCAATCGTACCTTCAGCCTGCTGAAAACGTGAAGATTCCCGGTCGAGATCTTTTAATGCATCAATGGTTTGGTTGATATAATCTACGGTTCTGTCAAATTCTTTGGTAGAGTCAGGCAACGTTTTTCCGATTTCCCACATCAGTAATTTGATGATTAAATCTCGTTCTTTAATCATTAGGTAAACAAATTTCTGCATGCATTTTATTCTTCCCTCCACAGACATTGTCGGCCATTCTCCCAACCCGTTATCATAAGCTTTTACCGAAGCTTCCAAAACTTCCATCGCTTCTTTTACCCCGATATTCGGAATGCTGCCCAATAGTTTTCTTTCTAAACCGTTTTCTGTTTTTATGCAGACCGGCGAATAAATTTGGGTAACATCGCCGTTCCATTTTACCAGTTCTCCGTTGAGGAGATATTCCCGTTGGTGGATTTCGGGAACTTTATATTCTTCAGGAATTTCGTTTTCAGATTTAAACAGGTTATGGAATGATGCTTCATTTGCTGAATTCATAAATTGTATGTTTTAATAGTTTGGAATTTAAAGAATAAAGTTAGCCGTAAAATTTCGTTTTAATGAACAGTGACTAATAGATTTACTCTATCTGATGGGTATTTTAATGAAAATTAATATAAACAGAAACTCAGCTTATTTGCTGAGTTCAATTTAATTTCTATTTCCTGTGGATTTTAATGCCCAGAAAACAAGTAATGGCTGCATAAATAATCGGGCTAATCTTTTTCCGTCGGTATTTAAACCAAAGCCGTTCCGGTTGTTTTTGTATTGTGAAATATTTCCGGGAAAAACGGCAGTAAAAAACGCGCCTGCAATTTTACCAACAGTTGACTCATACTTTTTAGGAGTTGCAATAATGACGGTTCCTAACGCAATTTCAGCAATACCTGAGTAAACAACAGTATCGTCTTTCTTGAGCGGAACCCAATCGGGAACCTGCGCCTGAAATTCTTTTCTGGCAAATGTGAGATGACCGATCCCTGCTGTAATCAGCATGGCTCCAAGTCCGTATTTTGCAATGGTTTTAATGGTGTCTGATTTCATAATGCATATATTTTGTGATGCAATAATGAAGTCAATAATGATTCCAATCGTGGCTTATTTTTCTTAAAAAATGTTATTTATAAATTATTTTTTTTTCTAAAACTTTTTTTCGTAGTGATAACAATTACCCCATTGCTTCCCTTTTTACCATAAGCCGCAGTTGCCTGAATGCCTTTATAGACTTTCATTTTCTTGATCTTTGTAATGTCAAAATCTTTCATGGTTTTAGCTTCCACAGTTTTGCCATCAATTATCCATAAAGGCTCATAGTTTCCCTGAATGGATGAAGGTGCACCTCGTCCCATCAACGGCTTTGAATAAGGGATACCGCCACCCGGGTTAATATTTACATGAGACTGGAGAGCCGTACTTTTTATCGTATCATTTTCCTGTGCATTTACCGAAACAATTCCGCCGGCTGTTAAGATAAAACCAATGGCAAACTTTGAAAAAAGCGAGTTGATTACCGAGTACTGCATATTTCGGTTAAGTTGTGATTCATAAAAATTTCCGCAGATGTTCTCAGATGAAGGATCTGAAAAATAATCTAATATTTCATCATCAGAATCTTTTGTAAAATCTCTTACTGTTTTTGAACAAACCGCACAAAATCTTCCTTTTTCCTGCGGAGTCATCTTTTCCCAGTTTTCATGACACGGCTTTTGTATCGTAATTTTCATAGTATCTTTTATTATTAAAGATGTTTTGTTTGATAAAAAGGTTGGAAATAATTTTAATTTTTTATATAAATATTTTGTGGACGTTCACACAACATGAATCCGCAGGATACTCTTCTTAAAAATGATGAAGATATTTGTTTTAAACCAATGAGTAGAAAATTTACTCTCATTAAAACAAATAATCATGAAGAAAGCTTCATTTCTTTTATACGCTTTTGTAGCAGTTTTCGCAGGACAATCTGCGAAGGCACAACAAACTTATACTCCTTCTGCAAAAGATACTATTTGGGCAAAACAGTTTCTGGCGATCAGTGGCCCCGGAAAGGAAGTGTCGGGTGACGGTCATGGTGGATGGCGAAGCGGAACAGACGGTGTACGTTACAAAGGAGAACATCCAAGACCTGAATACAATCTAAATTTTGACGGAATCGCTAAAGGAACGGCCGTCGAAAAAGGGTTGCTTCCACCTATTAAACCTGCTTTAGAACTGCATTTACGCGACAGCGTGATTACTTTGGGTGGCGATGGTAATTATTATCTGACAGGTTCTTCAGGCGACAATATTTGGGCGTATACAGCAGGAGTAGAATTGTGGAAATCTAAAGATCTGAAAAAGTGGGATTATGTAGGGTTGGTTTGGGATATTGATAAAGAGGCAGAAGATTGGGTAAAAGCTTGGCGTCAACATCCGAAAAGAGCAGTGAGAGCAGTTTGGGCTCCGGAAATTCATTATATTAAAAACAATTATTATATCTGTTTCAGTATGTGTCCTGATGGAATCGGGATTCTGAAAAGTACAACCGGAAAACCTGAAGGTCCTTACGTGAATGCTTTTGAAGAAAAAGGTTCAATTGCACAGGGAATTGATCCGACCTTGTTTGAAGATGAAGACGGGAAAGTCTACTTCACTTATGGAGCAGCAAAGGAAATTGTACAACTGAAAGATGATCTCAGCGGTTTTGCCGGACCTTTCAGGAAAGTTAATTTTACAGATTATGATACCGATCCTTCTCACCACGCACCAAAATGTGAAGCCAGAGGAATGGACGATCTTGGTCACGAAGGCGCTGTTTTGTTCAAAAGAAACGGAAAATATTATTTGGGAGCTGCCGATAATTATGAAACAAGATATTCTACCTGTTTAGCGGTTTCTGATAATCTTTACGGTCCTTACGAACATCGCCACGAGTCTGTTCCTACAGCAGGCGGAACCGGTTTCTTTAAAGATAAGAAAGGAAATTGGTGGAGTACTTATTTCGGTAACGATTCACAAGTGCAGTTTCGGGAAAAAGTAGGTTTAATAAAAGTTGATTTTACCAAATCGGGCAAGGTAATTCCTGCAAAAAAACAACCTTTTGTCGATAAGAAAAATAATAAAGAATGGAAAAAGAAGTGGGACAAAGTTTGGAAATCTGTAAAGTAATTTTAAAATATAAATCTGTGTAGAAATCGGTTTTTGTTTTTTTAATTAAAGATAATAGACTTATAATCTGTTGTTTAATATTTTAAAACATTAATTGTAATGATAAAACTACAGTTAAAATCAGCAGTAATGATATTTAATTTGAAATTAGTTTTTATGTTTTTTATCTTTGAAAAATAAAGCACACTGAAAATATAATTTAAATGAAAGAAGAAAATCTGAATAAGCTGAATGCCCTGTTTTCAAACTTAAAAACGGAAGAACAAAAGCTGAAGGAAAGCCTCGAAAAGAAGAAAAGCGAAGACGACCTGTTTATTGAAGGCTTTAAAATACTGTGTAAAAAATTCATCGACCCTAAAATGCAGGAATTCAGAAGAATGCTGAGAGAAAACGGATTTGGCTGTAAGATTTCGTTTAACGAGGAAATTAAAAATGGTTTGGGCATTAATTCTCAAACCAACATCAAGCTTCAGATTTCAAGAAATGTGGATTCTAATTTTTATGCCAATGATAAATTTCCGCATATCATGTTTGTTGCCGATAAAAATTTAAAAAGAATCGTTGTGCATCAGGATAATATTTTCCAAAACGGAACAGGAACCGCTGCTTTAAAAGAGCAAACCTACACTCTTGAAAACCTTAGTGAAGATGATATAGAAAAAGAAATTCTGGAATCTGTTGAAAATATTTTAATGAATAAATAAGAATAAAACCTGCATTGCTGCGGGTTTTTACTTTAATCTCCGTCACCACCAATACTGTTAAATTCTTTTGTAGAATAATGCAGGAAAAGTAAAATCAATAAATCGTCAACTAAATCATCTGCTTTTATTTCTAAAACAGTTTCTTTGGTTTGTTTTTTTACGTATTCTACAATCTCAACAAGCAATTTTCCTTTTTCAAAAAGCTGATTGATTTTAGCCAGCTTAAAGTAGTATATTCTTACATTCTGCCCAGATTTGATGATTCTGTCTTTTGCCAGATCAGTAAAATAGATAATTTGTTTTGCAAAGCTCAACTCAATATCATTTTTCAGAAAACCTACGTTTTTTATTTCGTAAGTACGCGACAAATATTCTATCGAATGCTATATCTTAAACCAACTGCTTTTATCAATAATTTTTCCAATTAACTGTTGTCTTTCATTACCCAGAAGAATATCTTTTTTGAAATAATGAGCTGTATAATTTTTCAAAATGTAATAATTATATTATTTAAACTTTTTATATTCCTCATTAGAAACCAAAATAGAATCGTTCAAAGCAGCTAAAAAAGCGAGCAGATCTTCTTTTTCTTTTGTATTAAAAATAATCGGTTTTTCAAGTTGTCTGGCTAGATTAGGATTTTTTTCAATCCCTTTTTCGTAATGTTCCAAAACTTCATACAATGTTTTAAATCTTCCGTCATGCATATAAGGATAAGTGTAAGCAAGATTTCTCAGGCTTGGAATTTTAAACATCATTTTATCGGCAGGCTCAAATGTTTTGTTCCATTTTCCGTAATCTTTAAGTTCGGAATTATAGGATAGTCCGTTATTCGCAAATTCATACGTTGAAAACAAGGGTTCCTGATGACATGAGCTGCAATTTTGTTTAAATAATTGGTAACCGTTATTTTCCGATGGAGTGAATTTCGCTTTGCCCTGTTTTACCTGATCGTATTTAGAATGAGCCGAAACAATCGTCAGCTGAAACTGTGAAAGTGCCTTCATCAGACGTTCGGAAGTCGCCAAACTATCGCCGAAACTTCTGTAAAAAAGTGTTTTATATTCTTTAGATTTATTGAGTTTTCTCACCACAGCATTAATATCCTCTCCCATCTCTGCAGGATGATTGATTGGCGCTAAAGCTTGAACATCAATATTTACCACAGAGCCATCCCACATAAACGTTTTTTGCCACGCCAGATTGAAAATTGCCGGAGAATTTCTGTCACCAATTCCATTTTCAATGCCTTTGCTTAAATGATTTCCGGCATGCGAAAAAGCATGATCAGGCAAATGACAAGACGAACAGGAAATTGTATTGTCTCTCGATAAAACGGGATCGTAAAACAATTTCCGTCCCAATTCTACCGTCGAAGATTTCAACGGATTTTTCTTAAAATCATACACCGGTTTCGGAAAATGATCCGGGTAAATCAATTGTAGATCGTGAAGACTGTAAAAAGCCATCAGAATAAATAATGAAAGAAAAATGAACGGTTTAAATTTAAAACTCACACGAAAAGTAGATTAAAAACAATTGATCTTTATATTGAAGCATTATTAAATTACTGAGAAATAATTAATTACACATGAAAATATCTCGGATCCGGATATTGAAACTCAAAATCCAATTCATCAATTAATTTTGCAGGAGAAATTGTTCTTCCAATTTCTGCTCTCTCACCGGAATAAGGCAAATCTTTCTGAGCATTAATCACCTCTTCTTTGTTTGGATGAATTGGTGCAACTACATTATAAACTTTAGATTCAGAATTATTATCAAGCATTTTTTCAACAACCGAACAAATATCTGCGTAATGAATATGGTTTACCAAAAGATCCAGACCTGAAATATTATAATTCTTTAAAAGCCGCTGATCTCCCATCAATCCGGCCAATCTTAGAATATTGGTTTGAGGGAATTTATCTAAAATAAAGCTTTCACTTTCTACTTCTTGCGCAGGTTGATCATCTTCGGTAAAATCTTTGTCGGTCTGAGGATAAACTCCCGTTGAACTCATCAAAAATAGTTGACTTTTATAATTTCCAAGAAATTTCAGAAGATTGTGCTGCTTTTCTTTCATCGAGATTTGCGCTCCTCTGATTCCGGAAAACGGAACGGTAATGATGACAGCATCCAGTTGTGGCAAAACATCCCATTCTTCGATAGCTTCTATTGAATGATCAGGGAAATCAGCCAAAGTTGGGTGATATCCTTTTGATTGTAATTCTTCTATTTTAGATTCGGATGTTGTGGTTGCAAAAATCTCATATTGACCGGAGAGTCTTTCCGCAATGTGATTTCCGAGCCAGCCACAACCAATGATTCCTAGTTTTTTCATGTTTAGTTTTGAGTATTATTTCAGAGATTCGTAATTTTCATCAGGATCCTGAAAGTTTTGGAGGATACGAACAATATTGATTAAATCATTCTGAACGTCATAAATAATAGTATTATGCTTAGTTAAAAGAAATTTTCTAAAACGAGTATTTTCATACTTTTCAAAAAGCACATTTCCCATTTCCAAAATTTCAATTGCATCTATTAATTTAACATAAAAATCGTCCGCTACTTTTTCGTTCCATTTATTGATAAGAYATTCTTCAATTTTAATTAAATCTAATTTTGCATCTGACGAAATTTCAACCTTTGGCATCTTTCAGAATTTTAAGTCTTTCTCTTCTTTCGTTGACAAAATCATAAAAATTTGTTGTTTGTCCATTCTTGATTTCTTCCTCTGCTCTTTTCAAAGATTCCAGAATTTCTTCTTTCGTTTCGTTTCGCCATTGTTTGGGTTCGATGGTTTTTGAAATGATTAAAAGCTCTTCAGGAGTAAATCTTTTTTCCTTTAGTTTTTTAAAAAAAGTAGGTTTTTTGATTCCTGATTTCTCAATAATATAAGACATTTTGAAAGGAGAATTTTTCAGAATCTCATCAATATTATTCTGGATCTCGATGTATTTTTCTATTTCTGCTACCATGTCTTTGAAATTTTAGATTCTAAATTTTAGATTTTAAATTAATAAAAAAAGACACTTTTTGTCTCATTTATTGATACAAATATAATCAATATTTTACACCAATCAGATAGCTACTCAAAAAATTTGTCATACATATCATTATGAATGAAAGAATGTGGAATGAAGAATCTCAGAGATTCCCCGACTCCTCGGAAATCGAAGATTCGACATAGCAATGACATTTTTTTAGATTGAGTTATATCATTTATTCTACACACATTTTTCATCCTTAGAAAATATTTAAATAAAACTCAGCAATTTGCCGAGTCATATTGCATAGATTAATTATTTAACATCTGAATTTTTCGCTGCTTTTACCAGCTCGTTCGTATCGGTGTAGAGCATTTCCCAACCTGTAACGTCTTTCATAACGGTCAACAGATTAAGATACGCTTTCAGGTTTTTCTCCAGATCTTTGCGGATGGCAGATGCACTTGTCATGTTTCGAAGGTCTGCATTGGCTTCCGCCTGATCAGCAAATACCGCTTCAAAATCTTCATGCTTTGTTTTCATTTCCGTAAAAGCAGGATTAAGGAAAAGAAGAGCTATTTTCTGTTGATTTTCCTGACTTTCCAAAGCTTCAATCAGCTTTTTCATCTGAGCGGTTTGGGATGAATAGCTCAATCGGTCAAGATTTAGTCCGAAAGTTTTGAATACGTTATATAAATCCACCGCAAACTGATAATTAGGAACAGAAGAAAGCTTTCGGTAACCGTTGAGAAAAGCTTTCAGATTGGTGTAAGCCACATCCCTTTCGTGGTCTGCCGTGGCAACATCTTTTCCTTTTCCGCTGTAGATCTGTTTGGTATACACCTGATCGTATTCGGTGTAGGAAGTCTGCAAAGTCGCAGTAAGCGGATGGTTGGAAATCACAGGATATTTTCCTGACTGAATGTTTGAAATAATTCTCTGAGCCAAAGTCGCAAGATCTTTGGTGCTCAATCTCACTAATGAAATTTTCATCATTTAAATGTGTTTTAATTATTAATAATGTATTAATTACTCAAAACAAATATAAATAATTCTGCATTTAGTTTAAAACATTTTGTGGGAAATAAAATGCAACCGCCTGAAGTTCTCCGCAACTTGTGGGAGACTTCCTGCAATTGAAGGAGGTTACAAACAAGTTGTTCTAAACAAAATGCAGTTGCAGGAAGTTTGTTTTAAGGTTGTTTGTGAGGTTATGCGGATGCGGGTGATTTTGATTGAAACTGTTAATATTTTGATAATGTACTCAGCTAGCATAAGCTTCAGGATCATCCATAAAATTATATAGATAAACATATAATTTCTAAAGAGATTTGCTGATTACATTTTGTTACGCTATTTTTGGGGGAAACTTAAAACTATGACCGAAAAATTAACTGAAGAAATTGGAAAAATTACCGGCACAGCAAAGACATTCACAGATGAGGCAGGAAAAGTAGTTCTTGATCGTTTTAGAAATCCTTACATTCTAACTTTTTTAATCTCTTGGATTCTTTTTAATTGGAAACCTATTTCATTTTTTATATTTTCTAAAGGTAATGTTGAATACAAAATTAAATTTATAATACTTCATTATTCTCATAGCTCACATTACTTTTTTTTCCTTTTGGAATAACTATTCTCTATTTATTTGCTTTGCCATATTTAAATCAAGCAAATGAATATTTTCTTCAAAAGTCTTTTAAACACCGAGCTAATTTTGAGGAATATGAAGAAAAGCTAAAAAACGAGAGAGATGATCGACAAAAAATCATTGACGATAATGAGGTGAATCAGAGAGAATATATACTTCAATTAAATAATGTAAAAAGTTCAATTGAAATGTATAAAAATGATAGTGATTACACAAAAAACAAATACAACTCTGTAAAACATGATTTAGAAGTCGAAAAATTTGTTGTTAGTAGATATAGAAATCCTAAATCTAAAGTTTTATCAACTGTGGATTCAGATATACTCGAACATTTCAATGATTTAAATGAAATAAGATTTTTTGATTTGCAAAGAAGGCAAATGATATCCAAACATGAAGCTTTTGAATTACTTTACGACAAGGAAATGGATATAAATACAACAGAATATGAAGTTAAAAAATCTATCGGTATAATGAATAGTGTTATAAAATAAGAATTCATATAGTGTTAATATTAAAATACCTTCCAAATTAAGCGGTATTTTTAATTGATGACAATCTTACAGTCAAATGGAAAATTAACACTCACAATAACATCTCCGTTTGGTTGTAAATCAATTTGGACAACAACTTTTAAATATTTCCCATTTTCGGATTTGTATACAGTTGTACTTGGGTGCCTGATACCATGCTTAGTTTTTGTAATAACAATTGAATACCCCTCAGAACTCATTTGCCAATCTGAGCGATTATAATTCTTTATGTAATCAGAACTAATAAAAAAAGGTATAAGACCTGAAATTAGACCTGATAAAATTATAAACAATGAGATAAGACTAAATTTTCCTTCCCCTAACCATTGGTAAATTCCTAAAACGGAACCTGAGACAACGCAAATGATGCAAATAAGAATTAATATTTGATTCTTCATATAGTATGTTTTAATATTAATAATATAAAGAAAAAAAAACAAAAAGTCAAATTATTGATTTAAATTTTTAAAAATTTCTTCCTCTACAAATTTCTATATATGTAAATTAAAATAAAGTACTATTATGGCACTATCAGAAAAGAGAAAACCTGCCTCAMAGCAGGTTTTTTTCATATCTAAAAAGTTTTAAAACAAACTCTCATCCACAAAATTCGGTAACGTCACTTTCAAATTCGGTTCTGCTTCCATAGCTCTTTTAATGGCGAAAACAGCACCTTCATTTCTTGCCCAGCTTTCTATTTTAAGATTTCGCATTAATTTATATTCTATTCGTTTGTCTTGCATCTTATCAATATTTTTTGCTTTATTTGAAATAATAAATTTTTATATGTTACTAAGACAAGTTCTGTTTATTTTAGTTTTAATCAGCGTAAAGAGTTTTTCGCAGAATTACGACTCTATTCATTTTGAAAATATTCTAAAAACAACTCCTGCTAAAGATTTATTTCTAAAGAAAATAATCGCAAAGGATAAGATAATTTACAACGATGAAAATGATCAAAACATAAAATATAATGCCAGTGAAGCTCTGGATAAATATAAAAGCACACGATATGCTTCACAGATTGATTTAAAAATAAAGAAAAACGATAAACTAATAAAAATAGGTAAAGGGTTCGGAATTGATCTTTATACAGAAAGCGAAAAAGTATTTACTTACGATATCTTAAATTTTAATCACTTTATTCTATTTTCAAATAATAAAAATCAAATTATCGCATATAAATTATTTAACAGTAACGAAAAAGAAAGTACTATTGAAAAATTTATAGAACAATATTCAAAGCTTTATAAAAATGATGTCATAAGTAATGATGGAGAAAAACAATACTACTTTTATATGAATGACAGAACAGTAAAATTAATTGTTAATAAGGATACAGGTGTCTCTTC
>NZ_JBFRGA010000074.1:0-14208 GCF_052115105.1 Chryseobacterium sp. 2TAF14 | reverse complement strand
GATAAACTCAAGAATTACCGATATTTAATTCCAGAAAAAATTCATCAAACAAAAAGATTTGGAACTAATTCCATTGAAAGGAAAAATTTAAGTATAAGAACTCATCTAAAAAGATTGAACAGAAAAACAATTTGTTTTAGTAAAAGTATTGTAATTTTAGAATCTGTTCTAAAAATATACTTTTGGACATGATTTCATTTTAAATATCTGTTTTTTATATCTGAAAAATTAGAACACTTTTATTACGGATATAAAAAACAGACAGCTAATTATCTACTCAAGATTCCTCAATTTCACCTCTTTTTTAAGATAAGTTTTGTAATCTTCTGCAAACATTCCGATGTAAGTTCCTTTTTTAAGGTCTCTGTTGACGCCGGTTTTGCCTAAAAGTACAGAACCACTTGCGATGGTATTTCCGGAAGCGATACCCACTTGTCCCCATAAAGTTACTTCATCACCAATAATGCAGCATCCAGCAACGCCGACTTGTGAAGCGATAAGACATTTTTTACCGATTACGGTATCGTGACCGATCTGAATCTGATTATCTAAAACAGAGCCTTCGCCAATGATCGTAGAATCTGTCACTCCCCTATCGATGGTACATCCGTTCCCGATTTCTACATTGTTTTCAATGATTACATTTCCTACAGAGATGAGGCGGTCAAAATTTCCGTTGAGTTTTCTGTAATAAAATGCATCACCGCCCAAAACAGTGTTGGATTGGATTACCACATTATCCCCAATTACAGTGCGGTCACCAATCACAACGTTTGGAAAAATCAAAGTATTCTTTCCGATGGTTATATTGTTTCCTAAAACTGCTGAAGGATGAATTTTTGTTCCTTCCCCAATTTCCACGTCATGAAGGGTTTCTGTGAAATTGTAGATTCTTGTAAAATGGGTATTGATCTTATTGAAATCTCTGAAAGGATCGTCTGAAACCAAAATCGCTTTACCTTCCGGACATTCTACTTCCTTATCGATTAAGATAATGGTTGCTGCAGAATTTAAAGCTTTATCGTAGTATTTTGGGTGGTTTACGAAAACAATTTCGCCAGATTTTACTCTGTGAATTTCGTTGGTTCCCAATACTTCAAAATCTTCAGAGCCAATAAATTTTGCTCCGATAAGGTCTGCAATTGTTTTCAGTTTTTGTGGCTGATGAAACGTCATGGTTTATAAGTGATAAATGATGGGTAATAAGTAATGAGCAATATTTGATAATTAATTATCGATTTGATTGCAATTTTTTGTACATCTATAATTTGCAGCCCGACCTGAGTGGAGCTCTTTTTGCCGGAGCGAAGCGGAGGCAAAAAAGCGGGAACGGAGGGCGGAAATTGCTGCCATAAAAATAAAAAAGGCTCCTGAACATCRTCAAAAAGCTTTTATAATAAGAAAGCTGGAAAACTTCACGCTTCCAGCTTCCTGCAATATTTTTTACTTTACTCTTTCCAAGTAAGAACCGTCTTCTGTACTCACTTTGATTTTGTCTCCCGGCTCGATGAACAAAGGAACCATTACTCTTGCTCCTGTCTCAACGATCGCGTTTTTAAGGGCATTTGTAGCCGTGTTTCCTTTTACTCCCGGATCAGCTTCTACAACTTCTAAATAAACAGATTGTGGCAATTCGGCAGAAAGCGGAGTCTCGTCAACTTCTTTCAAAATAATGGTAACTTCTTCTCCTGCTTTCATCAGGTTTGAGTTTTCAATCATTTCTTTGTTTAAATACAACTGAGAAAAATCTTCGTTATTCATAAAGTGGAAACCATTCTCATCATCATAAAGATACTGGAATTTTCTCGTGATCACTTTTACTTCATCAATTTTGTGACCTGCAGAGAAAGTATTATCGATCACTTTACCGTTGGTTACAGACTTTAATTTTGTTCTCACGAAAGCCGGGCCTTTCCCTGGTTTTACGTGAAGAAATTCGATTACTTTAAAAATATCGTTGCTGTATTCTATACAAAGACCTTTTCTGATATCGTTACTTGTTGCCATTATTTTTTTGTATGTTATTTTTTATTTTGATTTGTAGACCTGAAGATTCATTAATTGTCTCCCAACCATATCCATCGCATCAATTCTTGGTCTGTAAAATGTTCCCGCATCTACAGAAGTTACAGAGCGACTGTTAATCGTTGTATTAAAGTTGATGCTATTTATTAAAAGCTGGTTAAGATTTTTATTAACCTCAGAATAATTCTTTATATCTGAATTGAAACTTGAAAAAGATTTTTTTGAATAATTCAGAATTGAATTTACATTTTTCACTGCTATTGAATCTTTAAAACTCAATGATAAATCTTTTTTCTGC
This sequence comes from Chryseobacterium sp. 2TAF14, assembly GCF_052115105.1. NCBI lineage: Bacteria > Pseudomonadati > Bacteroidota > Flavobacteriia > Flavobacteriales > Weeksellaceae > Chryseobacterium > Chryseobacterium sp. 2TAF14. The sequence continues at coordinate 11,885 of NZ_JBFRGA010000074.1, read as the reverse complement.
TGCGCAAAAATAAAAGAAGAAAATACTATAAAAATCAATACTAAATTTTTCATCGTAAGCTACTTTAAATTATTCTTTACCTGTTCCGTATCCTTTTACAATACCTCCCGGCGAGTTTTTGATGAATTCTAAGATCTCATCTCTTTCAGCCGTCGGAAGCATTTCTTTTTCGATGTAAACCAATGCCTGTGTAACATTCATTTTCATCTGGAAAATATATCTGTAAATTTTCTGGATTTCGAAAATTTTATCGTTGGTAAAACCTCTTCTTCTTAATCCCACAGAATTGATCCCGGCGTAAGAAATTGGTTCTCTTGCAACTTTTATATAAGGCGGAATATCTTTTCTGATTAATGATCCCCCGGAAACCATCGTATGTTTCCCGATTTTTCCGAACTGTTGCACAGCCGAAAGACCGCCCATTACCGTAAAATCACCTATTTCAACGTGACCTGCAATACCGCAACCGTTTGCAATAATTACATTGTTACCAATGATACAATCGTGGGCAACGTGGGAAGTTGCCATAATCAGGCAGTTATCTCCTACTTTGGTGTACCCTAAAGCTTTTGTTCCTTTGTTTACTGTTACGCATTCCCTCAAAGTCGTATTATCTCCGATGATGGTTTGTGTATCTTCACCGTCAAACTTTAAATCCTGCGGAATTGCAGAAATTACCGTTCCCGGGAAAATTTTACAGTTTTTTCCGATTCTTGCACCATCCATGATGGTTACATTAGACCCTATCCATGTACCTTCACCAATCTCCACATCTGCAGCAATTGTTGTGAAAGGTTCTACTACTACATTTTTGCCAATTTTTGCACGTTTATCTACGGCCGCTAATTGATGAATCATTTAATCAATTTTATTTTTTGCAACTTGAGCCATTAATTCTGCTTCTACCGCAACAGTATCCCCCACATATCCGTAACCCTGCATATGAACAATCCCTCTTCTGATAGGCTCGATTAATTCAATTTTGAAAATCATTGTATCACCCGGAACAACTTTTCTCTTAAATTTCACTTTATCAATTTTAATGAAATACGTTGAATAATTTTCAGGATCCGGAACGCTTGCCAAAACCAGAATTCCTCCGGTTTGTGCTAAAGCTTCTACCTGCAAAACTCCCGGCATCACCGGTTCTTTAGGAAAATGTCCAACGAAGAAAGGTTCATTCATAGTAACATTTTTCAAACCAACCACGTGAGAGTCTGAAAGCTCAAGAACTTTATCGATTAACAAAAACGGCGGTCTGTGAGGCATCAGCTTCATAATTCCGTTAATATCGAAAACCGGTTCTTTCGTTAAATCAAAATCGGGAACATTTTTCTTTTTTTGTAATTTCCACTGACGGTTCAGTTTTTTAGCAAACTGGGTATTTACAAAATGTCCCGGTTTGTTGGCAATAATTTTACCTTTAATTTTAACTCCGCACAACGCCAAATCACCGATTACATCTAGTAATTTGTGTCTTGCAGCTTCATTCGGATAGTTTAGATTTAAATTATCTAAAATTCCGTTTGGTCTTATTGAAACATTATCTTTACCGAAAGCTTTTTTCAGTTTTTCAGTAGTTTCCGGAGTAAGGTCTTTATCAACGTAAACGATGGCATTAGAAATGTCTCCGCCTTTGATTAAACCGTGATCAAGAAGCATTTCTAATTCATGCAAAAAGCTGAATGTTCTTGCAGAAGAGATTTCTTCTTTAAATTCTGAAATATTTTTAAGCGTAGCATTCTGAGTTCCTAAAACTTTAGTCCCAAAATCTACCATCGTAGTCACTTCGTAATGATCTGAAGGAATAATTGTAATTTCTGAACCTGTTGCAGGATCGCTGTAGCTCAGTACTTCCTTCACAACAAGATATTCTCTTGCAACAGTCTGTTCTACGATACCTACACTTTCGATCGCTTCTACAAAAAACTTCGAAGAACCATCTAAAATCGGAGGCTCAGAAGCATTCATTTCCAAAACAGCATTGTCGATATCACAACCTACCAAAGCAGCCAAAAGATGTTCGCAAGTATTGATCTTAACACCCAGTTTCTCTAAAGTTGTTCCTCTTTCTGTAGCCACCACGTAATTTACGTCTGCTTCTACATGAGGTCTTCCTTCAAGATCTGTTCGTACAAAAACAAAACCTGTATTTTCTTTTGCAGGTTTAATGGTTAATTTTACTTCTTTACCAGTATGAAGACCTATTCCAGAAAGAGTAACCTCTTCCTGAAGGGTTTTTTGCATATCACTCATTAGTATGATCTTTTGAGTTATTCTCAAGATTATTTATTCTTTTTGCAAGCTCAGGAAGGTTCCTGAAATGCACATAGCTTCTAAGATAGTCGTTATAGCTTATCGCCGGAGAACCATAAACGGTTTCTTTATCATTAACGCCGGAGTTTACCCCGCTCTGCGCCTGAATTTTCACTTGGTTTCCTATTTTTATATGGCCTACGATTCCAACCTGACCTCCCACCTGGTTCCAGTCACCAATGGTTGTAGAACCTGCAATTCCTGCTTGTGCAGCAATTACATTGTGCGAACCGATTTTTACATTGTGTGCAATTTGAATCAGATTGTCGATCTTTGTACCTTTTCCGATCGTTGTAGAGCCAATTGTTGCTCTGTCGATACTACAGTTAGAGCCGATTTCCACATTATCTTCGATGATAACATTTCCGAGTTGAGGAATTTTTTGGAAACCTTCCGGTGTAGGCTGAAAACCAAATCCGTCACCGCCAATAACCGTATTGGAATGTATTACACAATTATCGCCAATAATACAGTAGTCGTAAATTCTTGCACCACTGTCAATTTTACAGTTTTTACCTATTTTCACACCTTTACCAATGTACACCTGCGGAAAAATCTGTGTACCTTCTCCAATTTTAGCTTTTTCTGAAACATAGGTAAAGGTTCCGATATAAACTTTATCTCCGATAACAGCAGTTTCGTGAATGGAAGATCCATCTTCAATACCTTCTTTTCTGCCCTGCATTTCCTGATACAGATTCATTAAAATCTGAAAAGAAAGATAGGCATCTTTTACAACTATAATAGTAGGATTATATTGATCTTTATTGATAAGTTTCTCGGTAACAATAAGTACCGAACATTGCGAAGTCTCTATGTGATGCGCAAAACGATCCTGCGCAACAAAAGAAAGATGACCGGATTCTCCGCTCTCGATCGGTGAAACTCCGGTAATAAGTGCGTTTTCGTCACCTATAATTTTTCCGTTGATAAAACTTGCAATTTGCGAAGCTGTAAATTCCATATTCTGCAAAGATAAGAAATTCTCTTATTCGCAAACATTTTTTAGTTTGTGGAATATAGATTTTAATATAATTTAAGAGAAATTAATCATTACATTCTGGGAAATGCAAGAATGTACCTCTTTGTCTTATGCACGATTAGGCCTGATAAAAGCTGATCTTCCGACTCATCAAGTTTCAAAACTTTTCCGCTTTTCTGAAGAAGATAAATTGGCTGCTTTTCTGTATCGTAAGGAAGTAAACTTCTTGTAATCTGATGCACCAATTCGGCGCCGTTATCGATTTCAAAAAATTCATTCGTATTTTTTATTTTTTCTTCAATAAATTTTTCGTCGAAAGGATGTGAAGAGATAATGGTTTTTGGAAAATTACGCTGAATCATACATTTACACCAATAAGCAAGAACAAAATCTTCAGATTTCTGCCATAATTTCATCGCCTGGATGACGTCATTATCGTCAAGCTGCGTAAAACGCTCCACATCTTCATCGGTTGCAGCACTTTTTCCTCTATTTAAAAAATATTTCAGGTTTTCGGTTGCTGGCAAATCAATTCCTTCTGAAACAAGGTATTTTGCTCTTTCAAGGATTTTCACCAGAATAAATTCTGCCAAAGCCGCAGTTTTGTGGTAATAAACCTGCCAATACATAAACATTCTTGCCGTAAGAAAGTTTTCGATGGAATAAACACCTTTCGCATCGATAACCAATTCTTCTTCGCAAACATTCATCATTGAAATAATCCTTTGCGTATTGATATTCCCTTCTGAAACTCCTGTGAAAAAGCTGTCTCTATTTAAATAATCCAATCGATCAACATCCAGTTGAGAACTGATAAGCTGGTTAAAAAACTTCCTGTGGTATTTCCCCTGAAACATTTCTATTGCTGTCGACAATTGCCCGTCAAATTCATCATTCAGCCTGTTCATCAATAATAATGAAAGATTTTCGTGATGCCAATCATCCATCAGCATACTTTCCAACGCATGAGAAAACGGACCGTGACCAATATCGTGCATCAGAATTGCCAACATTGCGCCTTTTTCTTCTTCCACAGAAATGGCAACACCTTTCTGCTTTAGAGTTTCTAAAGCGGTAAACATCAAATGCATCGCACCGATGGCATGATGAAACCTTGTATGCGTTGCACCCGGAAAAATCAAATTTAAAAGCCCAGTCTGCGAAATCCTTCTTAATCTTTGGAAATAAGGATGTTCAATAACATCAAATAAGATTTCGTGAGGGATTTTGATGAAACCGTGTACCGGATCGTTGATAATTTTAAGCTTATTCTGCATGGAAATATTCTGAGACTATTGCAAAATTAGGTTTTTAAAGTCAAATCAAAGAAAACAGCCGATTATTATTTAGAATATAAAGGTTAAAATTTGTTTATAAATCGCAGTATTTGTCTTATCTTCATAGAATAATTCAGGATTGAATATTTATCGAAAATCTTTAACTAAGATTTAACTTTTAAGCCTTTTATTTTGGCAGATTTTAGAAAGTTTTGGTCGCAGTTTTGATAGTATAATCCGCATAAAAAAATAAAACTTGTATGTCAAATAAAATATTATGGATTGATGATGAAATAGATCTACTAAAACCTCATATCGTTTTTCTCGAAAAAAAGGGTTACGCTGTAACTCCGGTGAATAATGTGAACGAGGCTTTAGAACTGATTGATTCTGAAAAGTTTGATCTAACATTAATCGATGAAAATATGCCGGGAATTTCCGGCCTGGAAGCAATCCCGATGATTAAAGAGAAAGACAATTCTCTGAAGATCGTGATGGTAACGAAAAGCGAGGAAGAGCACATCATGGAAGAAGCGATCGGATCTCAGATTGCAGATTATATTTTGAAGCCTGTTAACCCAAACCAAATTTTGCTTTCATTGAAAAAGAATCTTCAGGAGGAAAATTTGGTAGAGCAGAAAACAATTCTTCAGTATCAGCAGGAATTCAGAAACCTTTCGATGGAACTTTCTTATTTAAGAACTTACCAGGATTGGGCAGAATATTATAAAAAAATCGTGAATTGGGAGCTTAAATTTGATAAAGTAACCGATAATGAGTTTGCAGACCTTCTTCAGTCTCAAAAAGAAGAAGCCAACATTCAGTTTGCGAAATTTATTGAAAACAATTACGAAGACTGGTTGAGTGGTTCTGAAAAACCAATGATGAGCCACACTTTATTTAAAGATAAAGTAAAACCTGAAGTTGAAAAAGAGAAAGTTCTTCTTTTAATGATCGACAACCTGAGATACGATCAGTGGAAAGTAATAGAACCTCTTTTTACCAAATTTTACAATAAAGTTTCAGAAGATTATTATTACAGTATCCTTCCTACTGCTACGCAATACGCAAGAAACTCTTTTTTCGCAGGGCTTTTGCCTTCAGAAATTGAAAAGCGTTTCCCTGATAAATGGTTTAATGACAATGAAGAAGGAAACAAGAATGAATTTGAACGTGACTTCCTTGAAGATCAGATGAAAAGAGTGGGTTTAAGTTCAAAATCGATGAAGTACCTTAAAGTTCTGAATGCTGATTTTGAAAAAAAGATCTACGAAGATTTTAACCAGCACAAAAACAATGATCTTTTGGTAATTGTTTACAACTTTATTGATATTCTTTCGCATGCAAAAACCGACAATCATATTGTAGATCAGCTGATCAGAGATGATAAAACATTCAGATCTTTAACATCAAACTGGTTTGAGAACTCTTCTTTAATAAAAATTATAAAGCTTGCAGCAGAAAGCGGTTTTAAATTGGTGATTACAACCGATCACGGAACGGTTTATGTAAAAAAACCAAGCCGTGTTGTCGGTGACAGAGAAACCTCAACAAACATCCGTTATAAAACAGGAAAAAGCTTAACGTATGATGATAAAGATGTTTGGGCAGTGAGCAATCCTGAAAAACTGTTTTTACCTAAAGGAAACCTGAGCTCGAAATATATTTTTGCCAAGAACAATACTTTTTTAGCTTATCCCAAAAACTACAATCATTTTGTAAATTATTATAAAGAAACTTATCAGCACGGCGGAATTTCTTTGGAGGAATGTATTATTCCGATCAGTATTCTGGAACCGAAATAGATTTTAAATAAAATAAAATAAAATTACAAAAGCCTCTTCAATATCTGAAGAGGCTTAATCATTATATGGATTAATAATAATGATTTATGAAAAAAAAACTACTTTTTAATTATTTTATAAATTTGTGTTTGCTGCTTTGAAGTTACTTTCACCAAATACACACCTTCCTTCAACTGCGACACGTTGATTTCAGAATTTGCTGAATTAGGCTGAAAATTCATTAATCTCTGACCTGCAAAGTTTGTAATTTCTACATTTTCTACTGCATTTTTAGCTGTAATTCTGAGAATTCCGTTTGTAGGATTTGGTGACAATGCCAATTCAGGAATTGTATCGATATCATTCACACCCAAAGTTACCGCCTGGCAAGAAGACGTTTGTGTACAACCTGCAAGCGTAATAATTACTGCATAATTTCCTGCAACAGTAGGTGTGAAAGACTGTGTAGCAACTCCTACAGGCGTATTTCCGCTGTTACAATTAACCCACTGATAAGTTGCGCCTGCTTGCGAAGCAGTAAGCGTAGATCCTGAAACTGTAACTGTACTGTTGATATTCGGTGTCGCAACAGTTGAAGTTCCTGCAATAAAATTTGAGACAGTTCCATTCAAAGCAAAGCCATTTAAAGTTCCCGTATAAGAACCTGCAGAACTAGTTATGGAAGTTACAGTACTGTTATTTGAATTTGCAGTACCTTCATTCATTTTAAAATAAGCCGCAAGATTTGCTGGCGGTGTACAAAACTGGTAATTTTTATTAGCCTGAATTTCAGCCTGCGTAAGGGCTTTGTCCCAAACACGAACCTCATCTATACTTCCATTGAAAAACCCTCCAAAACTAGAATTAATTCTTCTTCCGATAATCATGTTGGTAAGTGCCACTGTATTTGTAAGGGTACTGATATCGCCCTGTACATCTAAATTTCCGTCTACATACAATTTATATCTGTTACCTAAAATGGCATTATCATAAGTAACGGCTATATGATGCCAATTATCGTCATTAAGTGTGATATTTCCGTTGAGACCGCCACCTTTATTTTCTATTCTCAGCTTGTAGCTTCCGCTTACATTGTTAATCCTCACGGTAAATCGTCCCCCGTTTACGTTATCAGATCCCCAAGTCGTCACCAGGTTTTCTCCAGAAGTTGTTGCTGGCAATTTTATCCATGCTTCTACAGTACGAGCTGTATTACCTAAAATACCTGGAAAATTTGTTTGGATATAATCATTAGTCCCATCAAAATTAAGAGCATTTTGTTGAGCATTCAGTCCTGAAACTGATCCTAATAAAACAGTAAATACTGTTGCAAATTTTAATTTTTTCTTAAGTAGATTTTTATGCATACTGAAATAATTTTGTTTCGCCTAAATTACATTTCGAGTAAAAAACTCAAGAGCAATCTCGTTCCAAAAACTATCATTCTCGTTGCAAGCCCTGATTTAGTGGTATTTATTGGGTGTTTTTCCAAAATATTCTTTAAAACATTTGGTAAAATAGGAAGGGGTATTAAATCCTGTCATATAAGCAACTTCAGAAACACTGTAATCCTGCTTCAAAAATTCTGCAGCTTTTCTAAGCCTGTAAATTTTAATAATTTCTCCTGCAGGAATATTAAACATCATTTTTACTTTTCGGTGAAGGCTCGTTCGGCTCATTGACAATTCAGAAGCCAATTCATCGACGCTGAAATTGTTATCATCTAAATTTTCATCAATGATATTATAAATTCTGTTGAGAAATTCCTGGTGTAGGTTTTCTGTTGAATCAGGTTGTGCATTTTCGGATTCATCAATAATTTTATCCGGCTGTAAAAACTGCTTCCGGAAATATTCAAATTGGCGGTACTGCAGGTTCAGCAGATTTTCTATCCTTAATTTAAGTTCTTCTACGCTGAAAGGCTTCACAATATAATCGTTGGCTCCGTAAGAAAGACCTTCAAGCTTACTTTCTGCATCAGCTTTTGCAGTGAGCATAATAATAGGAATGTGATTGATATTGACATTGGTTTTTACCGCTTTGCAAAATTCAAAACCATCCATTTCGCTCATTGCAACATCAGTTATAATAAGATCGGGCATTTTCTCATGAGTAATTTCTAATGCTTCTTTACCGTTTGCTGCCGTTAAAACATAATATGAACTTTCTAGATTTTCGGCAATAAACTGAGCCAGATCACCTGGATCGACAAACCGTTGATCTCTTTATTTACTTTTACCGTTATCGTATCACCATTTTCGCAAAATTTAATAGAATTTGAAATCAAATTATATAAAATACGGTCTAAAGTATTGATTGAAAATAGAAATTCTGCTTTTTCAGGAGATTCCAGGTTGAGCAAAATCCCCTTATCCAAGGCAGTTTCGGAGAAGGCTTTTATAATATTTAAAACTACCGGAACAATGTCTCCCCATACAAAAACAGGTTTCAAAACTCCTGCTTCAAGTTTTGCCACATCAATAAGCTGATCGGTAAGCTGTATGAGACTGTTTGTATTTTTGTTGATCATCCCAAACAGTTTTTCTTTTTCTTCTTCTGACTCCGCAGATTTCAGTTGCTCTGCAGGTCCTATAATTAAAGCCAGCGGAGTGCGGAACTCGTGAGCGATATTGGCGAAAAATTTTGTTTTTATTTTATCGAGCCTGCGTAATTCCTGAGCTTCTTTCTGCTTTAGAAGGATTGAATTTTTAATAATCTCCTGATTGATCCTGAATCTTATCAGCCAAAAAATTCCTCCAATTAAAATGATTAAATAAACTATAATTGCCAACCATGTTTTCCACCAGGGCGGCGTTACTTTTATCGTTAAAGATTTGATAAGGCTACTCCAGTTTCCTGTGGTGTTTGTAGCGTTTACCTCAAAAACATATTTTCCGGGCGGAAGCTTTGTAAAAACAGCTTCGGTATTATTTCCAGCAAAAATCCACTCATCCTGATAACCTTTCAGACGGTAACGATACTGAATTTGCTGAGGCTGGTTGTATTGCAGTGCCGCAAAACTTATAGAAACCGTATTTTCAAAATAATCTACAGAAAGTTCTTTAATCTGGTTTACAGGGTTCAGATTTCTTTCGGCAAGATTGATTTGTTCGTTATTGAGTGTAATTTGCGTGATAGCAGTTGGAGGTGAAAAATGATCTTTTTTAATATCTTCCGGATTGAAAATAACGTAGCTTTTTGCACCGCCAAAAGCCAATTTTCCATTGGGAAGCATCAATTGGTGAAACCTGTTGAACTCAACATTTTCTAAACCGTGAGAACGTGTAAAAATTCTTATTTTATAAGTTTTAGGATTAAATTTTAAAAGTCCTTTATTGGTTCCCATCCATAGATTTCCCGATTGATCAGGAAGAATAGAATATATTACATTATCGGGAAAACCTTCTTTTCCTGAAAATATTTTTACTTTATTGGTGTTCTTATTGTATTGAATAAGACCATCATTGCTGCCAATCCACAAAATATCATCATTTTCCGGATCAGGAACAAGAGAAATCAGATGATTAACAGGAAGATCTTTTGTGTTGTTTTTTATGTAATCAATTTTTTTTGTGCTAAAATTGACCTTAACGATGCCGTGAGATTCTGTTATCACCCAAAGTATTTTGGTTTTGTGATCAAAATAAATATTGGTGGGTTTTATATTAATTTTAAAACGATCTGATGAAAATACAAGCTCCCATTTTTCATTTCGAAACAGATAAATATTATTAAAATCATCAATCACAACCGGAGATTCGTCATAAAGACTGATTCCTTTTATGGGCGCAAAATTTTTATTGTTAAATTTTGGCAGCTCAGGTAAACGAAACATTTTCCCGATTGAGGTATCATAATAAGAAACTATACGATTCAGGGCAATCCAGTTTTTATTTTTGCCAACAACAGATCTCAAAAAATAAGAAGACGGCAAAACACCGTATTGCTCTTTCCAGTTAAAAAAATCGTAAGCAGAAATTCCGTAAAAATTTTTCAGAAGATCAGCTGCAAAATCTTTTTCAAAATGAAAAGACTGAAAATTAAGCTTTGGATCTATCGTATAAATTCCTTCTGCATCACCGCCAATCCACATTAAACCTGAATTATCTACAAGAAAAGCTTGCGGCATTCTGTTTTTTTCTAAATTGAGGACAGCGGTCACATATGATAAGGAATAGCAATGTTTGTAAATCTGTTGTTTTTTTCATCAAAAAACTTCAGGTTTTTCTGTGTTAATACCCAAATTTTATTGTTTTTGTCTTCGAGAATGTTGTAAATAATTTCGCCAGAGTAAAGATTCAGGTTGTGACGTTTCAAAATTTTTGTTTGAATATTATAGCTAAAAAGTTCATTTCGCATCGTTTTGAACCACAGAAAGCCGTTCTGATTTATCAACCATGATTTCCGATGAATCGTAATATTATTTTTATCTAAAAATTCTGCACTGATGATATGGTTTATTTTTCCGGAATTTATATCAAAATAGTCGATTCCTGCAGCTTCGTATTTTATCCAAAGTCCATTTTCTCTGCCTTTTCTTAAATAATCTATTGTATTTGAAGCTAAAGAATTTTTATTATTAAACTGATGCTGAAAAGTTTTAAAGTTTTTACCATCGTATCTGGACAGTCCGTTTCGGGTTCCTATCCAGACAAAACCTTCATTATCCTGTTCCAATGCAGAAACAAAAGATTGCGGTAGACCTTCATCTACAGACAAGTGCCTAATATTTTGAGAAAAAAATACCTGTAAACCAAAGAGAAAGAAAAAAAGAAAAAAATTAAGTTTAAGCATATAAACCATTTGCCATTTAAATTCGCAATATACTTATTAAAATAATGTTCTTTTTTATAAAATAACCTAATATTAATTCACATCTGTTAAATACCAAAACAAAAAGAAATAAAATACTGAATTACAATACAATAAGAATTAACACTTATAAAAACAGAAAACTAGTTTTTAATTCAAAAAATAAACAAGTTATGAACGCATTAGATAAACCGGCATTAGTTTTTATAACTTTGCTTTAATATTTATTTTATGAGATTAATTACCTACAACGTCAACGGCATCAGAGCCGCTTTTACAAAAGATTTTTTAGGATGGCTTAAAACTGCAGATCCTGATATAATCTGCATCCAGGAAAGCAAAGCCGGAAATGACCAGATCGATATTGAAAGTCTTGAAAAATCAGGATATCATAGTTATTGGCATTCTGCACAGAGAAAAGGTTATAGCGGGGTCGGAATTGCATCAAAAATAAAACCCAATCACATAGAATATGGTTGCGGAATTGAAAGCTACGACAATGAAGGAAGAATTATCCGCGCTGATTTTGACGGGTTTTCCGTGATTTCGGTGTATGTTCCGTCTGCTTAAAATATTGAACGACTGGATTTTAAAATGCAGTTTTGCCATGATTTTTTAGAATACATTAAAAATTTAAAGAAAGAAATCCCGAATCTGATTATTTCCGGAGATTTTAATATCTGTCATCAAGCGATTGACATTCATAATCCTGTT
>NZ_JBFRGA010000073.1:0-11359 GCF_052115105.1 Chryseobacterium sp. 2TAF14 | reverse complement strand
GTTTTTACATTTAAAAAGCGGCAGTGATCATTGTTGACCATCAATAATACATCACTGCCAAAAAAAATATAGGTATTGTGCTTGTCAATAATTGTCCCTCTACGGGTTGTTATGTCAAACAGCTCATCTTCATCTTTGCCATAGGTATTATGATGGTTCAATACTGCATATTCTCCGGAAGGACTTGTCTTCAACAGCACTGTCTCATAATATTGTTTGTACACCTTGCTCAGGGAGTCTATATTCTGAGAAAAGTACAAACTTTGGACGAGAAGAAATCCCATAACATACAATCTAATAGCCATCATTCTGCGGGTTTAGGTTTGGATTGAGAAGCAGTTCTTTTTCCGGCAGCGGCAATAATTTAAAATGTGGCTTCCAGTTTGTTTTCTTGACAGGCATTACAATATCTAATAGATTATGCTGTCTGAGATCATAGAAGCGGTGGCCAAATTCGGTAAACAATTCTGATCTTCTTTCTTTGATCAAAGCATTGGTTAAGACATTTGGATCGGCACTATTCACCAGTGATGGCAATCCTGCCCTGCTTCTGATTTTGTTCAGATCTGAAACCGCCAGATCGTATTGACCTTTTTGAAGGTAAGCTTCAGCTCTGATGAGATACAACTCTTCTACCCTAAGTACTACAGAATATTCCAATGAGCTGGCACTCGTCGAATATTGTTTGTATTTGAAAGGGTAATAATAGGTTTTGTTTTGAGAATCGGTCTTTTGTCCTATCCACGAAGTTTTGCGTGCGTCATTCGTTTCAAATTCATCGACAAAATCCTGACGGAGTGCTACGTTCGTTGGCGGTGCCGTATTGAGAATGAAGACATTTCCCTGATAGGTATTGTACGATGAATTAAACGGCAACAGCTGCCATATACTTCCGAAACTGTCTTTTAAAAATACTTTATTAAGATCCGTTTCCATTTTGTACTGTGTATTGTTGATAACCACACTGGAATACTGAACGGCAGCATCCCAATTTTTTTCATAGTAGGCGATCCTTGACAATAAAGCATAAGCTGCTATTTTTGTCGGATAAATCCTATTGCCTGCTGCCATAGTTTCTGGTAATAAAGCATTGGCAGCAGTCAAATCGGCTTTGCATTGATCGTAAACCTGATTGATCGTGTTTTTACCAATACTTTGATTGACTTCGTAATTGGTAGAGTTTACATAAGGTACCGCACCAAAAGTCTGTACCAGGTAAAGATGCAGCATCGATCTTAGAAAAAGTCCTTCTCCCTTTAATCGGTTTCTGACCTCCGGACTCAGATTTTCGGAATTTTCAACTCCTTCAATCACGGAGTTGATATTGTAAATCTGGGTGTAGGTGGTCGTCCACAGACTGTTTATTTTTGAGGAACTGGCCATGTGGCTGAGTTGATAAAAGATGGTGGCATCGCTGGTCGCATTCGCATAAGATTGCAGTTCATCAACATAGGCACCCAGAATAACCTGCGCACCGGAGGATGAACCCGATAAAAATCCGGATTCTTCCAACGAGCGGTAAACACCTGCCATTGCCGACTTAGCCAATTGATCGTCTTTAAAAACAACGTCTCTTGTGATCTGGCTTTTTGGCAATCCTACCTCCGTAAAACGATCACAGCTTTTTAATAACAAAAATGTTAAAACCATAATGCTTAACAGAACGATATTTTTGATACTATTTCTTTTCATGATGATACTTTTTAATAGGTTAATGAAAATCCAAAACTGATAACGCGTAAAGGACTGCTGTAGCCCGCCACGGTAAACTCTGGATTCCCTTCTTTATAATCTGAGAATACGAATAGATTTTGTCCGCTGATAAATACTTTTGCTCCAAACCTTCTTTTTTCATTGGTGGGTATTGGTATCGAATAGCTCAATGTTGCATTTTTAACCCTTACTGTAAACATATCTGAAACGGTTGCATCACTGCTGTTAAAAAGTGAGCTAGCGGTAGCAGCTGCAGAACTATAACCTGCACTTGGCTTTTGAAATTGAGCATCTGGATTATGAGGTGTCCAGTAGTCGGTAAACACCGCGGGCATATTCGCCATATAGCCAATGTTGCCATACATTGAATTGATGTTGTACTGACTCTGTTTAATAAACTGAAGCAGAACATCCAGACTCCAGTTTTTATATTGAATGCTGTTTTGCAGGCCTCCGTACCAATACTCTTTGATTTCTTTGCTGATGATACGGTCCGCACTGTTGATCATACCATCTTTGTTAGCATCATAAAAGGTGTACAAGCCTGTCACAGGATCGATCCCTGTATATTGGTACAGCTTGACCATAGACGTTGACTTTCCGACTTCAAATCGGCTGGCGTAAGTGGACTTATCAAGATTTGGAAATTGCAGAAGCTTATTTTCAGGCAGTGTTATGTTGAAACTTGTCGTCCACTTCCAACGATCATTCTGTATATTGACGGTCTGCAACGATACCTCAAGTCCTCTGTTTCTTACCGTAGCATCCAAATTCGCCTGGATACTGCTAAACCCGACAGTAGCAGGCATTGGAATACCGATCAGCTGGTTGGAACTGATGTTATGATAATACCCTACATTTACATTCAGTCGCTGCTTTAATAAACCCAATTCGAGGGCTGCTTCAAATTTACGCGTGAGCTCCCAGCCAAAATTTTTGTTGTAAAGACGTTGTGGAACTATTCCTGAAAAACCGCCATATGATCCTCCGGTAGACTGATAGGTATCATAATATTGATAATCTCCGATCTGGTCATTTCCCGCTATTCCATAGCTCGTTCTCAGCTTTCCAAGACTCAGCCATGATCGGTTTTTTAAGAAGCTTTCTTCTGAGAACAACCATGCTGCGCCCACGGCACCAAAGTTCGCGTATCTCCTATCGGAGCCAAATCTGCTTGATCCGTCCCTCCTGCCCGTTAGATTAATAAAGTAGCGTTTGTTATAGCTATAATTAAATCTTGCATAAAGCGCCTGATAACGATATAGTGATTCATTGGCACTGGGAACGGTGATCGTGGCAGCGGCTGCGATATTGGTCAGCATATCATCCGATGGAAAATTTCTTCCCAGCATCACCAAATTATCGGATTTCTGTTCTTGTAACGAAACCCCTATCAATGCCGAAAATTGATGTTTCGCCCATCTTCTTTCGTAATTGAGCTGTGGTTCCAGAATCCAGCTTTGGTTCAGCTTCTGGCCTTTTCTTAAAGAAGAGTTGCTGCTGCCGATATTGCTGGATGGATTGTAGGTCGTCTTTGGGAAGATCTTCTGGTCATTGCTGTTATACGTACTATAGCCGCTGTTCAAATTAATGCTGAACCCACTTCCAAAGTTATAGCTTGTCGTGATATTCGCATTTAAGCTTTTTGTTTTTACAGTATAGGTCTGTGTTGCGGGACCCATCGGATTCGTGAAGGTGTTCTTCTCCCAGTTGATCATCCCATTGGGCATATAGAGATCCGGTGCATTGGGTGCCAGCGCAGCGTACACCAGATTGAAATCGGTAGGCGGTAGAAGATTACTCTGTAAAGAAGCGGTTCCGTTAAATCCGATCTGAAACTTTCGGTCTGCACTGGTGTGATTGAGATTAACTGCAAGATTGTTTCGGGTGTAGCGGTAGCTGCCCGGAAAAACCGTTGTTTCTTCGTTATGCCCACCCGAAATGGAGAATTGCGTGCTGCCGCTGCCTCCTGATACACCGAGTTGGACATCTGAAAATTCAGAATGGTTTCCGATGAAGTACTTCTGCCAGTCGGTATATTTTGTGGGATTCCATACGCCGTTGATATCATAAGCATTGGCAGGAACCGGTACTCCATCGTTGGCGAATGCAAGCTTACGCATGGCCGTATATTGTTCAAGGTTCATCATCTTTGGTACATTGGTCATTTGTCCAAGACCGTAGCTTGTTCTCAGATTTACCTCTGTTCTTTCTTTTTTACCCTTCTTTGTGGTGATCAAAATAACGCCGTTGGCTCCTTTGCTTCCATAGATAGCCGTGGCGTCGGCATCTTTCAGAACTTCAAGAGATTCAATGTCATCAGGATTGATGGAATTTAATGGATTCGTTTCGCTGTACGGAAGTATGCTGCCCGACATTCCCGTATTGAAATCATTGATTTGCGGTAAGGGTACACCATCGATAATGTATAATGGCTTATTACCGTCATAACCTGTGGTTGCATAGCTTCTTAAACTGTTTCTTCCTCTGATCTGCACATCAAAACCTCCACCCGGAACGCTTGAATTCTGTGTGATACTGACCCCTGGCATTCTTCCTTGTATTGCTGAAAGAACATTGTTAACGGGTTGATTTTCGATGTCTTTTGCTGAAACTTTGGCAATACTTCCAGTTCTTTCTTTATCTTTTACCTTATAGTAGCCAGCGTTGAGAATAACTTCTTCGATTCCCTTTACTTTTTGTTCTAAGCTTATATTGACGACGCGCTGATTAGTGAGTGTAACTCTTTTTTCTGTATAATCAGGGTGTCTGAACAATAGGATGGGATTTTCTGCGGTCACCTGTAATGTGTAGGTTCCTTTTTCAGTGGTTGTCGTTACGTGATCGCTGCCTTCTTGGGAGATAACTACTCCTGAAAGAGGTTTGTCGGATGCGGTAACAATACCTGAAATGGTGCGTGTTTGGGCTTTAATGCTCATGCTTACTGTAGTAAACATAAGGCCAAAGAAAATACCTCCTATATTGTAATAGGAATTTTTCATAGATTTGTAAAGGTTTTTAATTTTTAAATGATTAATTACTGAACTCCGCTCTTTCCCTATGTCGTCAAACTGTATGGGAAGGGGCTTTTTTCTTTCTTCTGATTTTTAAGTTGAGTAGTTTTTTTGATTCATCGTATGTTCAAGACTTTCCTGATGCCCTTTGGTATGAAAAAGGACTGGTGAGGTTCTGTAGGCAGTGACCGCCAGGCACCGGAAAGAATTTAATATGAATGAAATCTGTGTCCCGTGTAAGCTTATTAAAGCCGCAATAGGTTGTACCCTCCTATTGTATCGTATACTCTGATACTATTTTTAGGAAGCGGGCTTAGATTGTTGTGTAGAGATAAAGCGAACAGCATTGAAAAAAGACGGCGTGAGACTCTACATTATCAGTAATAGGGGTACTGGTATACCTTGGAAACAGATAAGAGAGCCCACGCCTAGGTCGTGAGCTTAATACTTATCCTCTTGTTTCCTTAAAATTACCAGTTTTCTATTACAAGATTCTAAGCAATAGCTTCTATTATTCTTTGAAGTATCGCAAAGTTACATTTTCTGTAACCTATTTTACAAATATAATAAAAATATAATTGGTAAACAAAAGCGTACCGAATAAATATTTGAATAGTTTTTAATTGCATTCATGTTTACTGATGTTGAGAAAATCATAATGATAAAGACTGCAATTACGTTACGGCTATTACTTAGCCGTAATAAAAGTCATTCTCAAAGTGATGATTCTGACATTATTGATAGCTATGAAAAAATTGCTATCAATTCTAATGCTGATATTAGAAAAGCCACTGTAACAAATGCTTTTAGTGGTAAAAAAAGATCATCAATGGTAACTATAACTCTTATTGTTGAATCAATGGGATTTACAATGACTGATTTTGGTGAACAATACTGCAAAATAAAAGATGAACATATTTCAGAATTTCAAGATAGTATTTTAAGAAAAAAGTCCTGATTCAGCTTTAGCATAATTTTTATTCTGATTGCTATTTATCGATTTAAACCTGAAGTGCTTCTGGAACTTTGCTCCTCTCTAGTTTTCTCAAATGATTTGCTTCTACGGCATAGTAATAATACAAATATTGTATTAATTGAAATAACGATGTAGACTTTTAACGCTTACATTATTTGTGTTTTTGTAATGTAATAAAAGTTTAAATTCCCTATATTCAATTTTTACGGAAAGCCTTAAATTAAACAGAAAAATCTTCAGTACATTTACATTCATAGAGATATTTATTAAATTCAAATAAATTGAGATGAATCTTTTTTCAAAAATAGAACGAGATTTTACAGGTCCAGCCGAAGCGAACGAAGATTCCTTCAGCTATTATGAACGGAGTGCAAGAAAAGATATTGGCAAAATACGTGATTTATTAGAAAAATGGTTTTCAAAACTTCCAGATTCTGAAAAATATGAGGTAAAGAACAGATTCAAGAAGAGTTTTGATTCAGTTTTTTATGAACTTTTTTTATTCAATTTCTTTAAAGAACTAGGTTACGAAATTATAATACACCCAGAAATTGACAATACAGACAAAAAGCCAGATTTTTTAATAAGTAAAGATGGTATGGAAATCTATATAGAAGCTAAAATCTGCAAGGACAAATCAAATTTTGAAGAGGCAACTGAAAAGTTAATTGAGAGGTTTTATGAAACAATAAACAAAATTGAATCACCACATTTTATGTTTCATATTGAAAGATTACAATTAAAAACAAAAAATCAGCCTTCAACAAAAGAGCTAGTCAGAAATATTAAAAATAAAATTGCCGAACTCAATCATAAAAGAGAGCTTATAAAGACAAAAAACGATTTTTCATCTTCTTTACCACAATTTGAAAATTTGTTTTTTGAAAATGACGAAATTTTAATCAATATAGAATTTCTACCCGTTAATGAAGAGGCAATTGGAAAACCACGAAGAAGTATAGGTATTCGGCCTATTGAGACATTTATTGGAGGTGCAGAAGAATCTATTAGAGAATCTATTTTAACGAAAGCAAAGAGGTACGGAAAGTTAGACAAGCCTTATTTAATTTGTATAAATACTTTAAGCATAAAATCATCATCCTATTATGATATCGATGCTGCTATTTGGGGTTCTATAGCTATTTCTTTTTCAACCGATCAAAATGATCGAAATGAAAAATTAATACGAACTCAAGATGGTATTTTTTATAATAATGGATCAAAAAGAATAACCAATGTTAGTGGTATTATGATTAATAGAGTGTTCCCGCACAATATACCTTCCAGTAAATATTGGATATTTAAGCATCCTTTTACAGAAAATGACTTGAATTTTGAAAATCTAATGCTTCCCTATTGTTATGTACAAAATCATTATGTGTATAACAATGAAGGGAATAATTTAGGAGAAATATTTAAACTGAAAAATGATTGGTTAAATGAATCGATTTCTGAAGTTTAATATTTTTGAGATTGCTTTTATTAACTTAAAATTCTATAGTATAATTATACATAGTTATGAGATTTGAACTACAATTTAAGGTTTATGGAAATTTGAATATCATAAATAATTACATTGAAATAAAGCGTAATCCTTATACAATTAAACTTTTCAAAGACAATTTTCAATTTTATATTTCAATTTCGAAAAGAATTGATGAAAATTCAGACTGTCTTCCTAAATTATATTTTAACAATGGAATCAAAGAAGTTATTTTACCTAAAGAGGCTTCTTATATTGAAATGCTTGAATATATAAATCACATTGAATCTTTTGCTGCAACAGATAATAAAATTGAATACATTGACAAAGGAAATCTGGAGTTAAAATGGATACCTGAAAATGATGAAGACCATTTTTCTCCTATTACAAGTTGTAAGAAAACTTTAGAAACTGAACAAGAGCTTGAAGTTCTATCGCAAGACTGGCTAGTTCAAACTGTTTTGCATAAAAGACAATTAGGTGAACTATTTATTCCATTTTCTTTTTTCAAAGACGCAAAAAGAATGTTCTATTTCGCAAATTACCAAACTTCATTCTGCACATTTTATTTGATGCTAGAATATTTTTTTCACGATGAGAAACGAGGTTGGGGAATCAACAATAATGCATACAAGCAAGATCTTTGTTTGCGTAGCAGTCTTGATAAAACACTAAACCAAATCAAATTGTATCCCGACCATCTAAGATGGTTATACGACGAGCTAGAACTAAAAAGAAAAAAGTATAATGAGGAAGGTTTACTGACAATTCTTATTGCATATAGAAATGACTTTTCACACGCATCAGATAAAAATAAAAATAGAAATATTTTTAATGAAAATAAGTATTTTTCATTGGCATTTGTAACGTTAGTCCTAAGCAATTTTGTTGTAATTAAAAAACGTCTTGCTCCATTTGTTAGTCCTTCTAAGCTTGATGATTTTTACAATAAATAAACTGAGGAATAATGATTTTTTATTATTATTAAATCTCCAACAACGATTCTGACATCTCTATTTTTAGAAAAGTGCAATAAATTAATAAGATTTGTATTTCAAATAAAGTATAATTATGATAATATACCTTGATTTAAACATCTTTGACCGATTGGAAAAAATTGATTCGCTCGAAGAAGAAGAAAAAATTGAATATACCAATTTGTTAACTTTAATTTCTAACGATAATGTAGAAGTTCCTTATTCAAATGCACACTTAAATGATTTATTAAGAGGTTGGAAAAAAAATCCTGCTTACATTGACGGACATTTAAAAAACATACAGAAGCTAACAGAAGATTTGTGCATTTGCCAATACTGGGGAGAAAGAAATATCTGGTGGCATAAAAGAGATATTTTTGAGTTTTTTAATTCTAAAAAAGATGAATTAGATATTTTTGATGAAACTTTAGATGAACTTTTTGATTTTGGCTTGGGTGATAAAAGCCCTATCCATTTGACAAAAAAATTGCCCCTTCCCAACGAATGGGTATCAAAGATTACTAAAGATAAATTTGCTCAATTAATGTTCCCAACAACAATTCTTGAGAAATCATTATATAGCTTGTTTGCCGACCTATATAGTTTTCAAATCAAACTCAAGTCGGACTACAGTTTTTATAAATTATTTAAGGCTCAATTATCCAAAAATATTTCATCTCTAAAAGGTAATAAAGATGTTGTCAATTATATGAGGAATAATGATCAAATTCCTAAACATTTAAAAAATGATTTCTTTGCAATTGCTGATACCTACAAGCCAAAATTTGATATTAAAGAGAATGACAACGAATCTTATTATAAAGTAATTGAAACATTTTATACATTCGATTTGCAAGGATATAAGAGTGATGCAAATTTTAATAATATGTTTGATGATGGTCTACATACATTCTATGCTTCACATTGTGACATTTTCGTGACCAACGATGATAGATGTAAATATAAAGCTGAAAAAACATTTGAAAAACTTAAGATAAATACATTAGTACTAAAGTCGAATGAAATAAATCAAATTAAAAACCTCAAATAGAGGTTATGACAATTTCAAGTTTTATTAAGAATTAAATCTCAACATTAATCATCTTAATAACATAATAATTAAACTAAAAAACTTTAAATGTGGTCAACAAAAATTACTTTCAAATCATTAAATGAAACATTATCATTTTTAGTTGAATCAGAAAACGAAGTTTTAATTAAGGACTTTTTTTTCGGTCTCTATAGTATTTTTGGAGACATCAATAATAGTACAATTGAAAGTCTTCAAAAAAATGATCTACAAACAAAATCTCAGGTAGAAGATTTTGTTGTGAAATTCAAATCGAAATTTCCACCAAGTATTAATCAGATAACCTCATTTTTTAATAAATTAGATGATAATGAATATTTTTTATTTCTACCAAATATTGAATTAACCATATCATTATCCAATCAGCTTAACAATTATTTGATATCGTTAAGTCGAGACGTTGATCTTGAAAAACTAAATGATGAATTTGAATCTACAATTGGTAAAACGCTAAATGATTATGATGTCAAAGGATTTGGAGGATTAAGGGCATTTATAGGAAATAAAAATAATAAAAAATGTAGGTTTTGTGGAAAGAATGAAGAAGAGACCACATTTAAAAACAAAGCTCACGCAATTTCTGAGGGGCTGGGTAATAAAAAAGTTTTTCTTTATGATGAATGTGACCGATGCAACGACAAATTCAGTATAGAAATCGAACCAGACCTAATTAATTATTTCTCCATATTTAGAACATTCTATGATGTTAAAGGGAAAGGTGGTACAAAAAAAATTAAAGGAAAAAATTTTGAAATAATAAAGGACGAAAATGTTCAAATAACATTTCAAGGTATTGAAAATAGACCAAATATTGAGGAGAATCCCGATCAGTATAATATTAGATTAGAACTGCAAGAAAAGATCAATTCACAAGATATCTACAGGTGCTTAGTAAAATTTTGTCTAAGTGTTGTTAGTGAAAATGAACTAAGTAAATTTAAGAGGACTATAAAATGGATCAATAAAGACTTTAAGATTGAAAAGCTACCAATGATTGGTGAAGCGATTTCTTATAAACATTTTTCTTACGAGCCGAAATTATTCTTATACATTAGGAAAAACAATAATAAAAAACTTCCCTATATGATTGGTGAGTTTCATCTAACATGTAAGTTAATTACCTTTATAGTTCCTCTATCTGATGAGGATAATTTTAACTGCGAGGATACAGCTGCTTTTGAAAATTTTTGGAAAGAATTTAATCATTATTCAAAGATTAAAAGTTGGGTATTTAATGACTATTCTACTGATGATGAAAGAGATTTCACATTTAATTTAAATGGAGAAATTAAATGTGAGCATAATAAAAACAATAATGGATAATTATTGTTTTTCATTCAAAGCTTCGGGAAATGTCACTGAAAGACTAAAAGTAATTCTCCTTTAAGTTAGACTATCAATATTTTGCCTCGTCTTATTATATTATATTTGTAATAACAGAGAATCATGCAAAAATCCAGTCCACATATCTTTAGAAAAGAAGCAATCTACATTGATGGCAAGGACAGAACTGACGAGGTAGAATCTTATTCTTTTGAGGGTAATAAGTGTGTCGTGTTGTATAAAAGCAGTGGTAAAGCATATTCTTATCCTCAACATAGGATTAAGATGGTGAGATCTGCTATTCAAAGTGAGAGAGCAGGAAATATTTTTTCTTATCTAAAAGCGACTGCAGAAAGTGTTGGTTTGAAGACAGAGGAAGGCAATAATATTCTTGCCAATAGCTATGGAAGTATCCGTTTTATTCCTGAGACTTCTATTCTTTATAATTATCTTGACGGAAAAGAACCCGGTAAGAATTACCAAGCCTCTCCTATTGAAATCTTTCCTTTTGGTTTTAATCTAAGTCAGAAAACAGGAGTTGACAAT
Source organism: Chryseobacterium sp. 2TAF14 (assembly GCF_052115105.1). Lineage (NCBI taxonomy): Bacteria > Pseudomonadati > Bacteroidota > Flavobacteriia > Flavobacteriales > Weeksellaceae > Chryseobacterium > Chryseobacterium sp. 2TAF14. Next base: position 237 of record NZ_JBFRGA010000073.1, on the reverse strand, counting down.
GCATTCTCAAATCCGCTCAGTGTCATTGAAGGTCCTCCGGGAACAGGAAAGACACAGACTATTCTTAATATTATTGCCAATGCAGTGATGAATAATCAGAGTGTGGCTGTTGTTTCAAGCAATAATTCGGCAACAAAAAATGTTTTTGAGAAACTGGAGGGCAATGGAGTTTCTTTTATAGCGGCATTACTAGGAAGTAGTCAGAATAAAAAAGAATTTATTGATGCTCAGACTGAA
>NZ_JBFRGA010000072.1:0-15660 GCF_052115105.1 Chryseobacterium sp. 2TAF14 | reverse complement strand
GTTTACATTCCGACCAATGTAAAGAATTTTCCAACCGTAATATGGTTTCACGGTGGCGGAATTACAGGCGGACAAAAAGATATTCCTGAAGAATTAAAAAATAAAGGGATTGCCGTTGTTGGCGTAAACTACAGACTTTCGCCAAAAGTAAAAGCTCCGAAATATATCGAAGATGCTGCAGCTGCAACAGCGTGGGTTTTTAAAAATATTAAAAATTACGGAGGAAGTGACGAGAAAATTTTCATTYCAGGGCATTCTGCAGGAGGATATCTTGCAATTATGGTTGGGTTAGATAAATCTTATTTAAATAAATATCAGATTGACGCCAATAAATTAGCCGGAATTATTCCTTTCAGCGGACAAATGATTTCCCATTTTACGACAAGAAAAGAAAAAGGAATTGATGAGCTTGATGCAAGAATTGATGAAATGGCGCCCTTACATTTTATCCGTGCCGATGCGCCGCCTTTGCTTCTGATTACCGGTGACCGTGAAAAAGAGCTTCTCGGAAGATATGAAGAAAACGCTTATATGTGGCGAATGATGAAGCTGAAAGATCATAAAGAAACGGTGCTTTATGAGTTGGATGGCTTCGATCACGGCGGAATGGCTCATCCTGCTTTTCCTTTACTTTTAAATGAAATTAAAAGAATTGAAAAACTAAAAAAATTCAAATAAATCTGCCAATTATTTTTTTTGAGAAACGATAAAATCGATCATCTTGTTATTCAGTTCATTTTGATAAGTTTCCTCAACGTTTTTGAAACCGTGATTTCCTTTTTTTACAATAATTAAAGAGTTTTGAGTGTCGGTTTTCTTTAATGCTTTTCTCAGTCTTTTTGAATGTCTTAAAGGTGCAACCTTATCTTTATTGCCATGCAGAATTAATGTTGGAACGGTGTTTTGAGTGTAGCTTAACGGTGAGATCTTTTCACACGCTTCGATTACTTTTTTTCTTTCTGTTTTAATGTCGTAACCGGTAATTCCTTTGGCAAGTTTTGTTCTGATGTTGATAATTTTTTTTGAAATTAATCCTACAATGAAAAGTAAAGGTTTGGGCGCTTTTGTATGAAGCAGCCTGTTCATGTCAGTCGGTCCGAAATTATCAACCACATAATTTACTTTAGCCGAATATTTTGAAAGCTGCGGATCACCAACAAAATCTTGGTCTTCTGTATATGCGCTTAAAAGCGAAAGTTGTGCACCCGCAGAAACGCCCCACATTCCGATGTTGTTTTCATCAAAATGATATTTTTCTGCATTTTTACGAACCCATCTTACCGCATCTTTTGTATCCTGAATAGGTGCAGGAAAATGTATATCTTCACTTACCAGACGATAATTTATGCTGATGACAACGAAGTTTTTTTCTAAAAGTTTTAAAGCGGTATCTTCAATGTAATTATTTGCGGTAATTATCTTGTCACCTTCCACCCAAGCTCCGCCGTGAACGTACATCACAACAGGAAGTTTCTCGGTTTCGGTATTTTTCGGACGGTAAATATCAAGCTGAATATTTTTGCCTGCTTCATCGGTTTTGTAAGCAACATTTTCAGAAACATCGGCCTTCTTAAAAAGAATGGTGCTTTTCTGCTTTTGCGAAAATCCGAATGTGGAAATTGTGATTAGGAATAAAAAAAATAGGCTCTTTAAAAACCTATAATTTTTTGTATCTGAGTTGAATACGCTCATAAAATATTTCTTTGGGTTGCTATTTTACCAATTCTTCAAAAAGCTTACCAAAAGTTTTATTTAAATCTTTAGATTTTCCGGGATGAGGTCTGGAAGTTTGTACCACTGCACTTCTCACCGCCGTTAACCATCGGAACCTGTCCGGAATTTCCAGCAAAGCGATCGGGCCGCCTTCTTTTTTTCCTTCGGCAATATTTTTAAAGCTTTCCAGATTTTTGATAATATCATCGTAATCAAGCTTGCTGTGCATCAGCTTAAATTTATCAGGGCAAAGATGAAATTCTACTCTGATGAACTTTTCTTTTTTCGAAAACAAAACCAGTCCTATATTGAAAAATTCTTCTCTTTCAACTTTAGGAACCAAACGTATTACGGCGTATTCGTATATTTTATCCTCTTGCATTTTTGGCTTCGTTTAAAAAGATTTGAGAATTTTCTAATCGGGTCTTCAGGAAGTTGAAATAAACTTCACGGATCTCATCCGGATTTTCTTCAGCATCGCTCCAATGCAGCCAGTCTTGCGGAATTAAATCTGCAATTTCTCTGAATAAAGCTTCATTTAAAACTTCATGCGCAAACTGATCGGCTTCATCCAGTTTTGTAGCCTGCGGAAGCAAAACATGGTCTTTTACATATTTAAACGGAGTTTTTGCAGCCGCATCAAAATTCTGCCAGGAATGATGGAAATAAAAAGACGCTCCGTTATCAATGATCCACAATTCTTTATGCCACATTAAAAGATTGGTATTCTTAAAAGTACGGTCAATATTGGTAATAAATGCATCCAGCCAGACAATTTTTGAAGCCAGAAGCGGATCGACTTTCACACTCGAATCATATGCGATAGAACCTGAAAGATAATGAAGACCTAAGTTTAATCCTTCAGATTTTTGTAATAAATCCTGGATTTCTTCATCGGCTTCCGTTCTTCCGAAATCTACATCAAGGTTGACAAAAACCAGCTCGGGAATCGGTAAACCCAAAGCTTCGGTAATTTTTCCGCCTAAAAATTCTGAGATCAACATTTTTACACCATGACCGGCGCCACGGAATTTTAAAACATATTTAAAATCATCATCGGCTTCTGCCAAAGCAGGAAGTGAGCCGCCTTCACGAAGCGGCAGAATGTAGCGTTGTACGGTAACTGTTCTTAGATTCAACATGATGCAAAAATAAGGTTTTCCTTTGTGTTTAAATCTATTTGTGTTATTTTTAGGATGAAATTTAAATGTATTTAGAAAATTCTCACGTATATTAATTCAATATGATAGATTTTAGACAAAATAAAGATCTGCATAGTTTACTCAATCTGCGAGAGATTAAATTTTAAAGAATCAGAATATGCAAATCACAAAAAAACAAAATATCATTCTCTCAAATCCCGAAACCAAAGATTTTCTTGCCGATGCATTTTATCCTGAAACCGACAGTAAATTACCGTTGGTTATTTTTGTTCATGGTTATAAAGGCTATAAAGATTGGGGCGCCTGGAATTTAATGGCAGAAAAATTCGCAGAAGCAGGTTTTTTCTTTGTGAAATTTAATTTTTCACATAACGGAACCACTGTTGAAGACCATGAAAATTTTGCAGACCTTGAAGCTTTTGGAAATAATAATTACTCGAAAGAACTTTCAGATCTGAGTTTTGTGGTTGATTATTTTAGTAAAAACCCAAAAGTTGATGATCAGAAAATAATCTTGATCGGGCACAGTCGCGGAGGAGGAATTTCTATTATTAAAACCTGCGAAGATGAAAGAATTAACGGGCTGATTACTTGGGCAAGTGTAGATACCCTGGAAAGGTTTCCGACAAATGAAAACCTTGAAAAATGGAAAGAAAACGGAGTTTACTATGTAGAAAATGGCAGAACAAAACAGCAAATGCCTCACTATTACCAGTTTTTCGAAGATTTTAAAAATGACGAGCATCGCTTTGATGTAGAACGCTCAATGGAAATGACAAAAGCCCATGTTTTAATTATCCATGGAACCAATGATGAAAGTGTAAATGTAAAAAATGCAGAACACCTTCATATCTTACACCCAAATTCAGAACTGTATCTTATTGAAAATGCCAATCATACATTTGGTGCTAAAGAACCTTGGGAAAATAATGTTTTACCGAAAGAACTGAATGAAGTTGTGGAAAAGTCTATTGATTTTATAAAGCAAAATATCTGATTTTTAATGTTAAAAAACTTGTTGGTGTTATAAAATTTCATACTTTAGTGAAACATTAATTAATAACATCAAACGAAAATTTTATGAAAAATTCAAACTTAAAAAATGAGCAGAGAAGCTCAAAAACAAATTTCGGGAGGAGGTTTAGAACCAATACAATGTGCAACAGGCTGCCATAAATATTATATTGGTGACGGACAAGGCATAAAATGTATTGTACCGCCATGTCAATCTCCAAATTTTGGAACACAAAGCCAAGATTCTAATGGACGTTGGCAATGTTGTTACTAAACATTGATAAAAACAAAAGGAGTGAAAACATTCACTCCTTTATATTTTAATTCTACTTAAAATTTATTTAACCAAAATCTTCCAGGCTTCTTCAATCTTACTTTCGAGTAAAAGTTTTTGAGCCTCAAAATGGATGTTTTCTTCATCATAACAGTTATCAGAAGGTAAAACTTCTACGTTTGCCAACATTCCCAAATCGTTTCCTGTAAAGACTTTGCTGAGCTTTATAGAGTCAGGAAGCTGATCAAAACCAATTCCTTTTGTTACCAATGGCTTCGGGACTTCAAAAAGATTATTCTCATTGTTTCTTGAATACCAGTTTCCGCCGAGACGAGCAACCATATCTAGTTTTTTTTGGTCAAGATTGCCTTCCTCATTCAGATATTCTTCCCTGATGTGGATTTTCTGAACTTCACAAATAACCAGATTTCCCGCACCGCCCTGATCGCCTAAAGATTTTACTTCTAAAACTTTACACTCAAAATTAACAGGGCATTCTTCAATAAGTTTAGGTTTCACCAAATCAGCATCTTTCATGGTTAATCCGGCTTTGATGAATTCATTCACGCCGTCACCGTATTCTGTGGAAGCCAAAGAAATCTGCTGTACAATAGGGAAATTTACTGTTCCGATTACAACTTCAGAAGTTTCCAAAACGTTTTCCAAAGTATGTTTTGTGGTATTATCACGCACTCTTCTCGATGGTGAAAAAATCAAAACCGGAGGAACGGTACTAAACATATTAAAGAAACTGAAAGGCGATAAATTAACTTCACCATTTTTATCAACCGTAGAAGCTAATGCAATCGGTCGCGGTGAAACGGCGGTCTGCATTATGGTCTGTAGTTGTACGGGGGGTATTTCGGATGGGATTACTGTTTTCATGTTGTTTGTTTTTGATACTTAAATTTAAGTATTCACATTAGATATAATTATAAAAACGCTTCGACTACGCTCAGCGTGACATCTCTAAAAATATTCATTAAAACAGTTAGTATTGGAAATGTCATGCTGAGCGAAGTCGAAGCATTTAACTTATTTGTTTAAAATTATAATTAATTCGCAGGAATAATTTTGCCAGAAACTTCGCCAAAACCAACTCTCACTCCATCTTTTTCAGCCCAGGCTTTCATTGTAATTGTATCGTTGTCATCAATGAATTTTCTTTCCTGTCCGTTGCTTAACTGGATTGGGTTTTGTCCTCTCCAGGTTAATTCCAGCATTGAGCCGAAAGATTTTGGATCGCTTCCTGAAATCGTTCCGCTTGCGTACATGTCGCCAACCTCAACATTACAGCCGTTTACGGTGTGATGAGCCAATTGTTGAGTCATGTTCCAGTACATGTGCTTGTAATTGCTTTCAGAAATTAAGTTTTCTTCACCATTTTCAGGCTGTAAATAAACTTCAAGATTGATTTCGTAATTTTTATCTCCCTCAAATTTTAAATAATCTAAAACTTCAGGATCTTGTGTAGGAGAAGCTGTTTTAAATGGTTCTAAAGCTTCAAGCGTTACTACCCAAGGCGAAATTGAAGAGCCGAAATTTTTCGCCAGAAATGGTCCTAAAGGAACATATTCCCAAGACTGAATGTCTCTTGCAGACCAGTCGTTGAAAACGACCATTCCGAAAATGGCGTCTTCAGCATCTTTTGTAGAGATACTTTCGCCCATTTCGGTATTTTTATTAACGATGAATGCCATTTCAAGTTCAAAATCTAATTGTTTTGAAGACCCGAAAACAGGTTTGTCTGCATCTGCAGGTTTCATCTGACCTTTCGGACGGTTGATTTCCGTTCCTGAAACCACGATTGAGGAAGCTCTTCCGTGATAACCTACCGGCAAATGTTTCCAGTTTGGAAGCAATGCATTTGCAGGATCTCTGAACATTTTTCCAACATTAGTTGCGTGCTCGATGCTGCTGTAGAAATCGGTATAATTCGGGATGTGAACAGGCATCATCATTTTTACCTGATCTAAATCGTAAAATGCTTCTTCGATGGTTTTTTCATCTTTAGATAAAATAGAACCTTCAAGCAATAATTCCTGTATTTTCAGGCGAACTGCGTTGGTTACGGGTTTTCCAAGCTCGATAAATTCGTTTAAAGTATATGCTTCAAAAATATTGTCATCAAGACCTTCAATTTCTTCAAAATAACCAAGATCGTACAAAGTGGCAAGATCTACAACCTGATCTCCGATTCTTGTACAGCATCCTATGAATTCTTTATTGAAAACAGCGACTCCGAAAGGAATGTTGTGGATTGAAAAGTCTGAATTTGATGAATATTCTACAAATGATTTCATAATTTTTGTAATTTAAATTTAGATTAGAATAAAATCAGTGATGATTTTACTTTTTAGCTTTAATCTTGGGTTTAGAAAAGGATTCTTCGTCAATCCATCGGTCTTTGTTGTTGACGTCGATAAGGTATAGAATACCGTCCTGTCTTGTAAGTAGCAGTGTTTTGGTAACCGGAATGGGTACTTTTTTGTTTTCAAGCAAATCGGCTCTCAGCGAGATGATATTTTTCCGGCTTCTTACAACATCACCGGAAAACACATTAGAAGTGCTTTCGCCGGTTGCTTTATCATCAAAAACTTCAACATAGGTTGCATTTTTACCTTTTATGACGATGAAGTTTCTTTCCGTATGATCTGATGAATCTTTGATAAAAACAAATTTCTTGTCATCTATATTGACAGATTCCAGATTCTTATTGATTCCTTTTCTTTCTTCAAGACGGGAAAGTATGTTGTTTAATGTGCCATACTGAGCTTTAAAGCCAAATGTTGCGCCAAAAAAAAGGATTCCGATGAAAAGTTTTTTCATAATACTGTACTTTTATAAAAAAGTTTTGTCAAGATCTGCATCCTGACAAAACTCTGTATTTACTATTTTAGATTAAAGATTTCCTCTTTTTTCCTGCTCTCTTTCCAATGCCTCGAACAATGCTTTGAAGTTACCTGCACCAAAACTTTGTGCACCGTGTCTTTCAATGATTTCGAAGAACAGAGTAGGGCGGTCTTCTACAGGCTTGGTAAAGATCTGTAGTAAATATCCTTCTTCATCGTGATCGATAAGGATACCCAAATCCTGAAGTTTTTTAAGGTCTTCATCGATGTGACCCACTCTTTCAGGAACCATGTCGTAGTAAGCTTCCGGCGGAGCAGAAAGAAATTCTACACCACGTTTTTTCAATTCGGTCACTGTGTGAATAATATCTTTGGTTGCAACAGCAATGTGCTGTACACCTTCTCCTTCGTAGAAATCTAAATATTCTTCCACCTGAGATTTCTTTTTACCTTCTGCAGGCTCGTTGATCGGGAATTTTGCATATCCGTTTCCGTTAGACATTACTTTAGACATCAAAGCAGAATATTCTGTGTTGATTTGCTTATCGTCAAAAGAAAGGATGTTTACAAAGCCCATTACTTTTTCGTACCACTCAACAGTTGGGATCATTCTGTCCCAGTCTACGTTACCAACGCAGTGGTCAACATATAATAAACCTGCTTCTTCCGGTTGGTAAGCACTTTCCCATTTTTGGTAACCAGGCATGAAAGGACCTGTATAGTTTTTTCTTTCGATAAACATGTGAACTGTCTCTCCGTAAGTGTAAATTCCGGACATTCTTACTTCACCATGCTCATCAGTTAATGTTGTAGGCTCTAAATATGGCTTTCCTCCTCTTTTTGTAGTCTCTTCAAAAGCTGCATAAGCATCATCTACCCAAAGTGCCAGAATTTTAACACCATCACCGTGTTTTTTCACGTGTTCATTGATTGGAGAATCAGACTTTAAACCTGTTGTAAGAATCAATCTGATTTTTCCCTGCTGAAGAACATACGATGCACGATCTCTTACTCCTGTTTCCGGACCTGCATATGCAACAGACTGAAAACCAAAGGCTGTTTTGTAATAATGAGCCGCCTGCTTAGCGTTTCCTACATAAAATTCAATGTAATCTGTACCATTAATTGGTAAAAAATTCTCAGCCTGAGCAATTTTTTCGGCAAATGTAAGTGTTGACATATTTTCTATTTTTACTTTTATTAAATGGCCTGCAAATTACGAAATTCTAATAAATAATTAAAAACAAAATTGTCATGCAATCGATTGTATTATTTTTAGTTAAATCTAAAGTTTGTTTAAGTATATTTAAGTTTATGTTTGTTTTATTATTTATTTTATATTTGTTATAGATACAGGATGTCGAAAAACAAAATTATTTCAAAACAAAGAAAGCCGTAATTATTTACGGCTTTCAATTTTTGTTATTTAATCTTCCTGCGTCAGGATTGTAATTGTCCCATATTTTCCAGACGTTATCGATTTTGCGGATAAAATAAATTTGGGTATTGAGCTGGTTTACAAAATGTGTTTCTTCTGTTTCTCCAACTTTGAAAAGAAGGTTCCAGAATTCATGGGTTTCAAGAACCTTTTTATCTGGCTCGTCTGTGATGATATTTACATCAAATACTTCAAAATTTGAGCGGTTGTTTTTAGTAACGAGTTCAAACTGTCTTTCGCAGAGTTCATTGCTGAAAGCCGAAGCTCTTTCAAGAAACGGAGAATTATCAAACACCAGATCTTTGAATAAATCTAATTTTAAGGTAGGAAAATTTTTATATAAATTGAAAACGGCGTCACAATATCGATAGACAATATCAACCGAAAAGATATCGTTGCTTACTTTTTTTTCAAATACATGGTTTTCTTTAATATCATGTATGTAGTCATTGAGGTCTTTAAAGCCCAGAAAAATGCATATTTTATCTAATGTTTTTAAAAAACGAAGGTCGTTGTGGGTTTTATCTTGATAATCGCTTTCAAAAAAACGTTGTAAGGTGATGTGTGAAATTGTATTTCCGAGCTCGAATAACTTATCGTTTTTAAGCTCTTCAGACAGAGCCAGTTCATCTTTAATGATTTCTGAAAGAATGATGTAATGACTTCTTTTCCATTCGTCTACCTTTCCTAAAACTGAATCCTGTACTTTCGGATGCTTCGCAACTTTACCTTTTATAGAATTATAAATTGTCTTCATTTGTGTAATTTTATAATAACAAAAAAAGTCTTTAGCACATAAAATGCTAAAAACTTCATGGTTATTTTATCTAAAAGTAAGAATTTTTTTTAATTCAAAAAAATAGACCTTATTTTTTTAATGTTTAAATCTTTCATAAGCTGCTCTTTCAAGCATTTCTCTGTCGTCAGGATGGGCAATGCTGATTAATTCCTGGGCTCTCTGGCGAAGGTTTTTTCCATACAGATAAACACTTCCGTATTCTGTAACTACCCAATGAATGTGACCTCTTGTTGTAACAACTCCGGCTCCCTGCTTTAGGAAAGGTACAATTCTGGAAACCCCTCTTTTGGTTCTTGAAGTAATAGCGATAATTGGTTTTCCGTCTTCGCTTAATGCAGCTCCTCGCATAAAATCCATTTGTCCGCCGATTCCGCTGTACTGCGTGGTTCCGATAGAATCTGCACAAACTTGTCCGGTTAAATCAATTTCAATCGCAGAATTGATGGCAACCATTTTTTTGTTCCTCATAATATTGATCGGGAAATTCACCGTGCTTACATCGTCAAATGAAAATACCGTGTTGTCATCTACATAATCATATAATTTTCTTGTTCCGAAACAAAAGCTTGTTATGGTTTTATTATCATTGTAGCCTTTATATTTGTTATTGATGACATCATTTTGAATCAAATCGATTACTCCGTCGCTCAGCATTTCGGTATGTACACCAAGATCTTTGTGGTTTCCTAAACATTTTAAAACGGCATCAGGAATTGTTCCTATTCCCATTTGTAGCGTAGATTTGTCATCAATTAATTCTGCAACGTTTTTTCCGACGAGCATTTCATCAGGTCCAACTTTTGAACCGTAATCAACTGTGGGAAGTTCTTCTTCATGCCAAACCAGTTTATGAATTCTACTGATGTGGATCATTCCGTCACCATGTGTTCTCGGCATCAGTGGATTTACGACTGCAACAATCGTCTGCGCCGTATCAACTGCAGCTCTTGCCACATCTACAGAAGTTCCCAATGTACAAAAACCGTGTTTGTCGGGCGGAGAAACCGTGATAAATGCAACATCAAGCGGTAAAATATTTTTTCTGAAAAGAATAGGAATTTCACTTAAAAAAACAGGAACGAAATCGCCTCTTTCCGAATTCACCGCATCACGAACCGGAGTTGAAACGAATAATGAATTGACGAAAAACTTGTCTTTATATTCTGGTTTGGCAATTTCTACATTTCCTTGTTGTGTAATAGAAACCATTTCTACTTTATCGAGTCTGTGTGATTGTCTTGCCAATTCGTCGATTAAATGGTTCGGAGTACATGCACTCCCATGAAAAAACACCCGGTTTCCGCTTTTTACAGTGTATACAGCTTCTTCTGCACTTATATAATTGTACATTTTCTAAAATTTTATTCTACGATTTTCTTTAATACCTTAAAGATACTCTATAATGGTTTTATAAGCTATAAATAAGAGGCAATATTTATCATGTTTTAGTGAAACTTAATATAAAAAGGACTGAATTTGTAAATTCAGTCCTCAAATTTTTTTGTATAAATTTTAAAGCTAAAAGCTAATTGCCAAAAGCTGTATTATTCCTGTGAACGATCTTCCAAACTATGATCTTCGCTTTCCAGCCATGAAGTTTTGTAAGAAGGATCTTCCACTTTCATCGCTTCTTCTGTAATTTTTAATGGTCTGAAAGGGTCAACCATTACTGCATATTCTTCAGTGAATTTTTTACCGATACTTCTTTCCATTGCTCCTGGATGAGGACCGTGAACAATTCCTCCCGGGTGAAGAGTGAAATCCATTAAATCGATATGATTGCGGCTCATAAAATCACCTTCTGTGTAAAACAATACTTCGTCAGAATCTATATTTGAATGATTATAAGGTGCAGGAATTGCCATAGGATGATAATCATACATTCTTGCACAGAACGAACAAACTACAAAATTATGCGCCTCAAAAGTCTGGTGAACAGGAGGTGGTTGGTGTATTCTTCCCGTAATCGGTTCAAAATTTTTGATATTAAATTTATAAGGATAAAAATAACCGTCCCAACCTACAACATCAAATGGATGCGTTGCGTAAATGAAATCGGTGATCTGATTTTCTTTTTTTACTTTAATTAAAAATTCTCCTTTTTCGTCTTTTGGCTCAACAAAAGTTGGGGCGATGATGTCTCTTTCGCAAAACGGAGAATGCTCCAAAAGCTGTCCGAATTCGTTTCTGTATCTTTTCGGGGGGTAAATCGGAGAGTGACTTTCAACTACGAAAAATACGGTATCGTCAGTGCACGTATAAACGCTCGTCACACTCAGCGTTTTTGTAGAAATAATCCATTGACTTTCTGGGTTTTGACAATCCCATTTTCAGGTCATTGTTTACCAGAAGAAACTTGCGGCTGTCCATAAAATCGTCTTCAGGAGTAACGTTCATTCCTTTAAACATTCTTGGAGTAACGTTTTTGTCTACGGCAATTTTCGGTGCTACATCTTTCGGCTCGCCAATCGATTTAATCTGGGTAGGGCGGTGAACGTGATAAAGCAAAGAAGAAATCCCGTGAAAACCTTCCGTTCCGAAAAGCTGCTCGTAATAGAATTTGTCTTCAGGAGATTTGAAAATTGTATGCCTTTTTTGAGGGATATTTCCCGACTGATGGTATCTCATTTTTACTTTTATATCTTGAATTTCAAATTTAATATTTTTTAATGAATTGAAATTTAAAAACAAATTTTATTTAAGTTTTGTTGATCTAAAAATAAATGTTAGCTTTATCTAACAATTTTATTTCATGAAGCAAATATTATTCTCTGTAGTCTTTTTATCCTCATTTTGTTTCGCTCAGGAAACAGACAGTTTAGATTTAAATCCAAATCAAAAAAACGATTCTGTTAAAATTTTGAAACGAAAAGAAATGAAAACAACAGATATTGACGATGTTGTGATCACCGGAACGATAAAGCCGGTCAGCAAATCTAAAAGCCCGGTTGCAGTGGAAATTTATAGTCAGAAATTTTTCCAGAAAAACCCGACTCCGAATATTTTTGAAGCAATTGCGATGGTGAATGGCGTAAAACCACAGTTGAATTGCTCGGTTTGTAATACGGGAGACATTCACATCAACGGTTTGGAAGGTCCTTATACAATGATTTTGATTGACGGGATGCCGATTGTGAGTTCGCTTTCCACTGTTTATGGTTTAAGCGGAATTCCCAATAGTTTAATTGACAGAATTGAAGTAGTGAAAGGTCCCGCTTCGTCAATTTACGGATCTGAAGCGATGGGCGGAGTGATCAATATTATTACGAAAAATGCTTTGTCAGCTCCAAAATTGAGCGTCGATTTAATGACAACAAGCTGGGCAGAAAATAATGTTGATCTTTCTACAAAATTTAATTTAGGCAAAAATGCGGCTTCTTTATTAAGCTTAAATTATTTTAATTCAACCAAAAGATTTGATGAAAATAATGATAATTTCACCGATGCAGCGTTACAAAACAGAATTTCAGTTTTTRATAAATGGAATTTTCAAAGAAAAGAAAATCGTTTGGCGAGTTTTGCATTAAGGTATTTATATGAAGACCGTTTTGGCGGAGAAATGCAATGGAATAAATCGTATCGCGGAAGCGATGAGGTGTATGGAGAAAGTATTTATACCAACAGAGTAGAAGCTTTCGGAGTCTATCAATGGCCGATAAAAGAAAATATTGTGACCCAGTTTTCTTACAATTTCCACGACCAGAATTCTTTTTACGGAACCAATTTATATGAAGCGACTCAAAAAGTAGCTTTTGCACAAACGTATTGGGATAAAAAATTGGGAGATCACGATTTGGTTTTGGGATTGACTTTCAAAAGAACTTTTTATGACGATAATACTCCCGGAACTTTATCGGGCGACGGATTGCAAAATGAGCCGATGAAATCACCGATTTTAGGAGCTTTTATTCAGGATCAGTGGGAAATTAATGAAAAAAACACCTTGTTGTTGGGTTATCGTTTTGATTATGATAAAATTCATCACGCAGTACATTCGCCACGTTTTGCTTGGAAATTTTCTCCCAATCCGTATCATACGTTACGTTTTAATTTTGGGACAGGTTTCAGGGTTGTGAATCTGTTTACAGAAGATCATGCTGCTTTGACGGGTTCTCGGGATGTTGTCATTCAGTCTGATTTAAAACCTGAAAAATCTGTTAACGGAAACCTGAATTATGTATGGAAAATTCCTGTTGGTGACAAGCTGATCAATTTAGATGCTTCTGCATTTTATACCTATTTCAGCAATAAAATTGTAGGTGATTTTGATACCGATCCTGAAAAAATTATTTACGACAACCTTAATGGTTATGGGATTTCAAAAGGCGCTTCTTTGAATGTGGATTATACTTTTAATTTCCCTTTAAGCATAAATTTTGGTGTTACCTATTTAGATGTGTATCAAAAATTTGATGGTGAAACTGAAAAATCTCAACAGCTTCATGCCCCGAAATGGAGCGGAACGTATAATCTGAGCTATAGATTTCCGAATAATTTAGCAATTGATTTTACAGGACAGTTTTACGGACCGATGCGATTGCCGGTTTTACCGAACGATTACAGACCGGAGTATTCGCAGTTTTATAATCTTGCTAATATTCAGGTTTCAAAAAGTTTTAAATCCGGATTTGAAGTGTATTGCGGAATTAAAAACCTTTTCAATTTTACACCGAAAGATCCATTAATGCGACCGTTTGACCCGTTTGATAAAAATGTTGATGACCCAATTAGTAATCCGAATCATTATACTTTTGATACGACTTACGGATATGCGCCGATGCAGAAAATACGAGGTTTTTTGGGTGTGAAATATACTTTGAAATGATGATATTATGAATTTTAAAGCATTAAGGAATTTTAGATGTGAAGTTATTTTAAGATTTAGATAAATCTAAATTAAGCGGAATGCTTAATGAATATCATCGATATTTCCTTAAAAAATCTTAGCAACTTATAGGTCTTAATGGTTTAATTTATTAAGGTTATGAAATTTATTATATTTTTAATGTTGGTACCGTGTTTTTATCTTTCACAGGTGAAAACCGGTACTTTTTCGGATTGGGAAATTCAGCAGAAAATCAATCCRAAACCTACAATTATTCATGTGTATACCGATTGGTGTGCAATCTGCAAGATCGAATCTTTTCAATTAAATAAAGACAAAGAATTGGTTGAGATAATTAACGAAGGTTTTTATTTTATCAATTTTGAAGCTGAAAAAACAAAAGAAAAAGTAAATTTTCAGGGAAAAGAATTCAAATATTTACCCAACGGAAATTCCGGAATTCATGAGCTGGTTTTGGCTTTGTTTAAGAACAAAAATCAGCCAGTTTATCCGTTATGGATTTTTTTAAATGAAAAGCAGGAGTTGGTTTATTATCATGAAGGGCAATTTAAACCTGAAAAAATGAAAGAGAAATTGAATGAAATTTTAAAACTATAATCTTTTTTCTCGCAGATTGAGCAGATAACGCAGATTTTTTATTAATTATTATCTGCTTAATCTGCTCAATCAGCAAGAAGTATTATTTCAAAAGTACCGCAATAATTGCTAAAATTGCCGGCAAAGCCTGAACAAAAAATATCTTTTTCGTGGCAGAAATTGCACCGTAAATTCCTGCAATAGCAACGCATCCCAGAAAAAATAAAACAATATTGGTTTGCCATTTTTCATCTTCAATAAAAAAAGACCAAATCAATCCTGCAGCCAGAAAACCGTTATACAACCCTTGATTGGCGGCCAAACCTTTTGTGGGCTTAAACATTTCGGCAGGTAAAGCAGTTTTGAAAACTTCTTTTCCTTTGGTTTCCCAGGCAAACATCTCCATCCAGAGAATATAAAGATGTTCTATTGCGACAACAGCGATTAAGATTTTGGCAACGATTTCCATGATTTTTTGTTTGTTATTGTAAAACTAAAAAAATAAAGTTAAGTTTGGTTACACAATTTCAAAAATGGAAACTTTCAAAGCGCATTTACACAAATTTATTACCATCAGCGATGAAGAATTTGCTTCTGTATTTTCTTTTTTTAAAGTTTTAAAAATAAAAAAGAAAGAAAATCTACTGCTTGAAGGCGAGGTTTGCAAATGTAAATATTTTGTTTTGGAAGGCTGCCTGAGAAAATTTTTCGTCAATGAAAAAGGCGTAGAGCAAACCACCGAATTTGCCATCGAAAACTGGTGGATTTCCGATACTTTTGCTTTTGAAAAACAGTTAAAATCAGATTTTAATATTCAGTCTGTAGAAAATTCTATCGTTTTGTCGATTGATTATCATTCTCAGGAAATGCTGCTGCAAAAACATCCGGTTATGGAACGTTATTTCAGAATGGTTTATCAGACTGCTTATGCTGCTGCCGAAAAAAGATTCCGCTATATTTATGAGATGTCGAAGGAAGATTATTA
>NZ_JBFRGA010000071.1:0-13949 GCF_052115105.1 Chryseobacterium sp. 2TAF14 | reverse complement strand
GCTCAAAAGGGTTTGTTGAATGAAGTATATACAACAGGAATTACAGGTTCAACAGGTGCGGGACAGTCTTTGCAGGCAACAACGCATTTCACCTGGAGGAATGATAATATTTCAGCGTATAAAACTTTAACACATCAGCACGTGGATGAGATTTTACAGCAGTTAGTTTCTTTTAATCATAATGAAATCAGTCTGAATTTTGTTCCATGGAGAGGGGATTTTGCGAGAGGAATTTTTACGAGTTCCACAGTGAAAACAGATTTAGAACTTTCAGATATTGAGCAATTGTTTAAAGATTTTTATGCAGATGAGCCTTTTGTAAAGGTAAGCGACAAAGCAATTGATATGAAGCAGGTTGTCAACACGAATCGCTGTGTGATTCATATAGAAAAGAGTGGAAATGTTGCGGTTGTTCACTCAGCGATTGACAATTTGTTGAAAGGAGCTTCCGGACAGGCAGTTCAAAATATGAATATCGCCATGGGCTGGGAAGAGAATTCGGGATTAAACTTAAAACCAATTGCATTTTAAAAGTCAATTGTCAATAAGCCAATCGTGAATTTTTAGAACACAATTTAAAACGACTTAGGGAACGGAGGCGTTAAGAAATTTTGAAGAATTTCCGTTAAAAAATTTCTCCTGTTTGAGTGGCGGGTCAAAAAAATCTTTAAGAAACGAACTTTTGCTTTCCGCCCGAGTTTAGAAATTTTAGGAAATTATTTAAAATTTTAGCCGGAGTTTCCAGTCTTGAACTTTTGTTTCTTTTGTTTCAAGACAAAAGAAAAATATAAGAAGATGAATCATTCATCAAACATCAATTATCATTTATAAAAAGACATGAATTTATTCAACGTATATCCATTATTCAACATCAATCCAATAAAAGCCCAAGGTTCGTTTCTTTGGGACGATAAAGGACAAAAATATCTTGATTTTTACGGAGGTCATGCTGTGATTTCTATCGGGCACAACCATCCGCATTATCAAACTCAATTAAAAAACCAGTTAGATAAAATATCTTTCTATTCAAACTCAGTTCAGAATGAATTACAAACTGAATTGGCTGAAAAATTAGGAAAACTTTCAGGTTTGGAAGAATATAATTTATTTCTATGTAATTCAGGAGCCGAAGCAAACGAAAATGCCTTAAAATTAGCTTCTTTCCATAACGGAAAAAGTAAGGTGCTATATTTTTCAAATTCATTCCACGGAAGAACTTCGGCAGCCGTTTCGGTGACAGATAATCCAAAAATTGTAGCTCCGGTAAATTATGACGAAAGATTCATTAAATCTGAATGGAATAATATTGAACAACTTGAAGAAGTTTTTGAAAAACAAGGAAGTGAAATTTCATCAGTYATTATCGAAGGAATTCAAGGTGTTGGCGGAATTATGATTCCAACGGTTGAATTTTTAACTAAAATTAAAGAATTGTGTGAAAAACATGATGTTGTTTTGATTTTGGATGAAGTTCAGTCGGGCTACGGAAGAAGCGGCTATTTCTTCGCTCACCAAGAATTTGAGATTGAAGCTGATATTGTCACAACAGCAAAAGGAATGGGAAATGGTTTTCCAATCGGTGGAGTTTTAATCCATCCAAAATTTCAGGCAAGTAACGGTTTGCTGGGAACAACTTTTGGCGGAAATCATTTAGCTTGTGTTGCGGCGATTGCTGTTTTGGATGTGATGAAAGATGAAAATCTCATCGAAAATGCTCAGGAAATGGGCGCTTATATTGAAAATGAATTGAAAGATTTTCCACATATTAAAACAATCCGAAGGAAAGGGTTGATGATTGGGATTGAACTCGACGGGGATTGCTCGGAAGTGAGAAACAGCCTGTTGTACAATCATCATATTTTCACGGGAAATTCTAATGATAAGACCGTGTTGAGGATTCTTCCGGCGCTTAACATTAAAAAAGAAGAAACTGATCTATTCATCAGTGCCTTCAAAACTGTTTTAGAAAATCTATAATTTTTAATTAACCACAAAAATCACAAAAGTTTTAAATACAATAATTAAAGAAAATATAAATCAATGATAAGAGCAAAAAAGCTATTGGAAATCAAAGGTTTTAGCTTATGTGAACTTGTATTTTCAAAGTATTAAACTTTTAAATTAATAATAATCTTTTGTGACTTTTGTGGTAAAAATCCAATTCAAAATGAAAAAATTCACCTCTGTAAGTGATGTTGAAAACTTACAGGAAATTATAAAAAAAGCGTTACAAATTAAAGAAAATCCTCTTTCGGAAACCGAGAAAGGAAAAGGAAAAACAATCGGACTTGTATTTTTAAATTCAAGTTTGAGAACGCGTTTAAGCAGTCAGATTGCCGCTCATAATTTAGGTTTAAATGTTTTAACATTAAATGCAGCTCAGGAAGCATGGAACTTAGAATTTGCAGATGGTGCGGTGATGAACGGCGATACCGTTGAGCATATTAAAGATGCGATTGAGGTATTAAATCAATATTGTGACATCATTGCGGTTCGTTGTTTTGCGGGAATGAAAAGCAAGGAAGATGATGTGAACGAAAGTATTTTAGGTCAGTTCGAACAACATGCAAAAGTTCCGGTTATTTCTCTGGAATCTGCAACACGTCACCCTTTGCAAAGCTTGGCAGATTGCATCACGATTACTGAAAACTGGCACTTCGACAAGCTCAGTGTAAAAAAGAAGCCGAAAGTAGTTTTAACTTGGGCGCCTCACATCAAACCAATCGCTCATGCAGTAGGAAATTCTTTCGCAGAGTGGATGCAGGAAATGGATGTTGAGTTGGTAATCGCAAATCCTGAAGGTTATGATTTGGATAAAAACTTTACGAAAGATGTGAAAGTGATTCATGATCAGGATGAAGCGTTAAAGAATGCCGATTTTATTTATGTTAAAAACTGGTCGTCTTTTGATGATTATGCAGCGATGCCAGAAGTGAAAGAAAGCTGGATGTTGACGAATGAAAAACTGGAAAATACCAATCAGGCAAAGGTGATGCACTGTCTTCCGGTTCGTCGAAATGTAGAATTAAGCGATGAGGTGATGGATGGTGAAAATTCTATCATTTATCAGCAGGCAAAAAACCGAATTTTCTCGGCGCAGGCAGTTTTCTCTGAAATCTTGGACGAATTGAATTCTTAATAAATCAACCTCATAGGTTTCAAAAATCGATGAGGTTTAACAATCAAAAATGTATAAAAATGAAAAAAAAATTATACATCATAAAAATTGGCGGAGCATTAATTGATGACGAAGAATTATTAGAGCAATTCTTAGAACAGTTTGCGGAAATTCAAGAAAAGAAAATCCTTGTTCATGGTGGTGGAAAACTAGCAACAACTTTAGCTGATAAATTAGGAATTGAGCAAAAGCTAGTGAACGGACGAAGAATCACCGATAAAGAGACTTTAGATATTGTAGCGATGGTGTATGCGGGAGGAATTAACAAAAATATTGTCGCAAAACTTCAACATAAAAAATGTAAAGCCATTGGATTTTCGGGAGCGGATGCGAACTTAATTAAAGCTACAAAAAGAGAAGATGAGGAGATCGATTTTGGATTTGTAGGAGATATTACTGAAAAAAGTGTTAATAAAAAGCTGATTTCAAAATTGTTAAAACTGGAACTGGTTCCGGTGTTTTCAGCAATTACCCACGATAAAAAGGGACATCTTTTCAATACAAACGCAGATACAATCGCTTCAGTTATTGCTCAATCTTTATCTGTGAAATATGATGTTGAATTGTTGTATTGTTTTGATAAAGAAGGTGTTTTGGAAGATGTAAATAATCCGAAATCTGTTATAAAAAATATTTCCGAAGAAGAGTTTTCAACCTTAAAAGAAGAAGGGAAACTTCATAAAGGAATTCTTCCCAAGTTAGAAAATGCTTTGGGAGCAGTGAAAAATAATGTAAATAAGGTATTCTTAATTAAAGAAACCGAACTCAAAAACCATATAGAAAATCATCATGCAGGAACTGAAATCTGTTTATAGTAAAGAAGAATTACTGACTAATGCAGTAGAATTATTGAAAAAACTGATTGAGATTCCTTCATTCAGCAAAGATGAATTTAATACGTCGGTGGAAATTGAAAATTTTTTCAAAAAGCATCAGATTCCGACAAAACGTTTTAAAAATAACATCTGGGCGGTGAATAAAAATTTTGATGTTTTCAAACCATCGATTTTGCTGAATACGCATCACGATACCGTAAAACCGAATAAAGCGTACACATTAGATCCGTTTTTACCCATTGAGAAAGATGGTAAATTATTCGGATTGGGAAGCAACGATGCAGGCGCTTCTTTGGTTTCGATGGCGCAGGTTTTTTTACATTTTTTCGATAAAGAAGATTTAAAATATAATTTAGTTATTGCTTTGACGGCCGAGGAGGAGATTTCAGGGTTTGATGGGATCGAAGCTTTATTTCCGCAGCTTCCCAATGTGGAGCTCGCCATTGTAGGAGAACCAACGCAGATGAATCTGGCGATTGCGGAAAAAGGACTTTTGGTCATTGACGGGGAAATGAAAGGTACCCCTTCTCACGCCGCTCATCCGAATAACGATAACTCGATTGTGAAATGTATGGAAGATTTGCAGAATATTCTAAACTTCAAATTTCCAAAAGTTTCAGATTATTTGGGTGAAGTTAAAGTTACGTTATCAGGAATTCACGCTGGTGTTCAGCATAATGTCGTTCCGGAATCGTGTGCTTTTACTTTAGATGTAAGAGTTACGGACGAATATTCTAATAAAGAAGCCTTTGAAATCATCCAATCTCAGATTAAATCAACTTTAACAGCAAGATCTTTCAGGCTAAACTCATCAAAAATCGAAATGGATCACCCGTTTGTTCAGGCCGGTTTGGAAATCGGAAGGACAACTTACGGTTCACCAACTTCATCCGATCAGGCGATTATTCCTTGTACATCGGTAAAGCTTGGGCCTGGTGATAGTAGGCGTTCTCACACAGCAGATGAATTTATTTTCATCGAAGAAATTGCAGAGGGAATTGAGATTTACATCCAGATTTTGGAGAAAGTTTTATAGGCTGGAAGCGGGGAGATGGATGATGGATGCTTGTAAGTAACGACTTAGGAAGCGGAGGCGTTAAGAAAATTGAAATTTAATCCGTTAAAAAATTCCCACTGTTTGAGCACGAGACGAATTTTGAATCGAAGAACCAATGTTGATTCGTGCGAGTTTTGGGGATTTTAGGATTCAATTTTAATTTTTAGCCGGAGTTTCCAGTCTTGAATTTTTGTTTCTTTTGTTTCAAGACAGAAGAAAATTTTACAACAAAAAAGAATTTTATGAAAAAAATATGGCAAAAAGATGATAATGCCACAAACATATTAGTCAATAAATTCACGGTCGGAAAGGATCTTGACTTTGATGAGCGTTTGGCAAAATACGATATCAAAGGTTCAATGGCGCACTGTAAAATGTTGGCAGAAGTTGGAATTATTTCCAATGAAGAATCGAAACAAATGTTGTCTGTTTTGGCGGAAATTTTAGAAGATATCGAAAACGGAACTTTTAAAATTGATAAAAGTGCAGAAGATATTCATTCTCAGGTTGAATCTATTTTAATTGAAAAATTAGGCGATACCGGAAAGAAAATTCACACAGCAAGATCTCGTAACGATCAAGTTTTGTTAGATATAAAACTATATTTATTAGACGAAATTCGTGAAATTACAGCTTTAGCGGACGAATTCTTTCAAATATTAATCAAACTGGCAGATCAACATAAAAATGTTCTGCTTCCAGGCTATACTCATTTACAGATTGCCATGCCTTCTTCATTTGGATTATGGTTTGGAGCGTATGCAGAAGCGCTGTTGGATGATGTTGAAATGTTGTTTTCGGTAAAAAATATCATAAATAAAAATCCATTAGGTTCGGCGGCAGGATATGGCTCGTCTTTCCCAATAGATCGTGAGAGTACGACGTATAATTTAGGCTTTCAGTCGATGAATTATAATTCCGTTTATGCTCAAATGACGCGTGGAAAGTCGGAGAAAATGCTTTCAATGGCGATGGCGACTTTGGCTGGAACATTAGGCAAGTTTTCTTATGATGTTTGTCTGTATTTAAGTCAGAACTTTGATTTTATCAGTTTTCCTAAAGAATTTACAACGGGAAGCAGCATCATGCCTCACAAGAAAAATCCTGATATTTTTGAGTTGGTTCGTGCACGTTGCAACAGAATTCAATCGTTGCCGAATGAGTTTATTTTGTTGACGAATAATCTTCCTTCAGGTTATCACCGAGATATGCAGCTGACGAAAGAAATCCTTTTCCCGGCAATAGATTCGTTAAAAGAATGTCTGGAAATTTTAAACTATACGTTACCAAATATTCAGGTAAAAGACGGAATTCTTGAAGATGAAAAGTATAAATATCTTTTCAGCGTAGAAAAAATTAATGAAGAAGTCAAAAACGGAAGTTCATTCCGTGATGCTTATGTAAAAGTAGGGCAGGAGATTGAAAATAATGAATTTGATTTTGAAATTGGGAATCTGAATCATACCCATCAGGGAAGTATCGGGAATCTTTGTCTTGATAAGATAGAATATCAGTTTAATAAACTGAAAAATAAATTGTTGGGTTGATTTTAACAAGAAAATTGTTTAGAATTGATGAGATGCTTCGACTTCGCTCAGCATGACAACGCTAAAAATGAATCGCTAGTAAAAACAGTTAGTATTAGAGATGTCATGCTGAGCCTGTCGAAGCATCTTTAATTTATATTTTAAAATGTTTGATTTAAATAAAAATTTACTCCAAATCAATCTTAAACTTAGTAGACTTTTTAACCTCATGAAGCACAATAGAACTGTGATATTGCCCGATATTCGGAATGTTTGAAATTACGTTTACCGTAAATTCATTATAAGAATTAATGTCTTTAGCAATAATTTTAAGCATGTAATCGTATTCGCCGGAAAGACTGATGATTTCCTGAACTTCGTCGTGTTGCATGATGTTTTTCTCGAAAGTCTCCAATACTTTTTTGGATTGCTCTTTCAAGCGAACGTTACAGTAAACAACGATATTTAAACCCAGTTTTTCACGATTCAGAAGACCGACATATTTTTCTATGATTCCCTGTTTTTCCAGCTGTTTGATACGCTCATAGGTCGGAGTAAAGGTAAGACCAATCTTTTCTGAAATTTCCTTTACAGAATAAGTAGAATCTTCCTGAATAATGCTGAGAATCATTTTATCTTTTAAATCCATATAGTGAAGTTGAGTTTTAACAAAAATAATATTTAAAAATGAAAATAGGGTATGATTAATGTTTTTTAATCCAAATCAAAATTTGATTTTGTCAGTTTGTAAAATTGTTGTATCTTTGCACCTAATGAATAACACAGTATTTATATCATTAGAATTACCGGGCGTAGACGCCCTTTACGATATTTATTTATTTTAAGCGAAGATATTTTCTTCGCTTTTTTTATGTTCAAAAATTAAGAAATTATGTTTACGATTACAGAACTAAGCACCGAGAGAATCAACAGTATAGTAACAGAAGCACTGGCTTTTGCCAACGGAAAAACTGCTAAAATTGAAGGAGAAGTTTTTTGTTCAAATTTATTTTTCGAAGACAGTACCAGAACCAAAACAAGTTTTGATATTGCCGAAAGAAAATTAGGATTACAGGTAGTTCCTTTTGATGCATCTCACAGTTCTGTAAACAAAGGCGAAAGTCTTTATGATACGGTAAAAACCATCGAAAGTCTTGGAGTAAATCTTGTGGTAATCAGAGATAAAAAGGACAGATATTTTGATGAATTAAAGAATATTAAAATTCCAGTAATCAACGGAGGAGACGGAACGGGAAACCACCCCTCTCAATGTATGCTGGATTTGATGACGATTTATCAGGAATTCGGAAAGTTTGAAGGCTTAAAAGTAGGAATTGTTGGAGACGTAAAGCACAGCCGAGTTGCGAATTCAAATGCAGAAGCTTTAAGAAGATTAGGTGCAAAAGTATACTTCTCAGGACCAGAACAATGGTTTGATGAAGGAGCTTTAATCAACGGAACTTATTTAAATGTTGATGAATTAATCAAAGAAGTTGATGTCTTGATGTTGTTAAGAATCCAACACGAAAGACACGATGCAAAAATGAGTTTCTCCGCTTCAGATTACCACAGAAAATATGGTTTGACGAAAGAAAGAGAAAAAGCAATGAAAAAAGAAGCGATCATCATGCACCCCGCTCCAATCAACAGAGGAGTCGAAATTGATACAGACTTGGTAGAATGCGAACGTTCAAGAGTTTTCAAACAAATGCAGAACGGCGTTTTCGCGAGAATGGCAATTTTAAAAGAAGCCTTGGAAAAAGAAGGCTATACTTTTAAATAAACGAGATTCGCGGTACGAGTTTCAAGGTTAAATAAAACCGACCATAATTCCCCTCCTTTGGAGGGGTGGCGAAAATTCAAAGAATTTTTGACGGGGTGGTTTAAAAATACAAAGTTATCAAATAAAATAGAGGATTTTAGATAAAATAGAAAATAAATAATAAGAGATAAAAGTTTAAAATGAAGAAAAAGTTAATACTGGAGTCCGGTGAAGTGTTTCATGGAGAAGGTTTCGGAGCAGAATTGGAAACAGCAGGAGAAGTGGTTTTCAATACCGGAATGACAGGGTATCAGGAACTTATTTCTGACCCATCTTATTGCGGTCAGATTGTGTGTATGACCTATCCATTAATCGGAAACTATGGGATTAATAGAGATGATTATGAGAGTATTGAACCGGCGATCAAAGGGCTTATCGTAAAAGAACTTTGTGATTTGCCTTCGAATTTCCGTACTCAGATTACTTTAGATGAATTATTTAAAAAGAAAAACCTTTCAGGAATTTCAGGAATCGACACCAGAAGACTGACAAGAATTCTTCGTAACCACGGAGTTGTGAAAGGAAAAATCGTAAACACTGATGCAGACGAAAGCACAGTCGTTTCAGAATTAAAATCAACAAACGTCCCAACCAATCAGGTGGAGCAGGTTTCTACAAAAACACCTTACGCAAATCCGGGAAGAGGTTTGAAAGTGGTGTTGGTAGATTTCGGTTCTAAATTAGGAATTATCAGAGAGTTATCTCAAAGAAACTGCGATATTACCGTTGTTTCTCAGGATGTAACGGCAGAAGAAATTTTGTTGATGAATCCGGACGGAGTAATGTTGTCAAACGGTCCTGGAGATCCTGAAGATAACCAACAAGCTCTTGAAATGATCAACGGAATCTTAGGAAAAGTTCCAATTTTCGGAATTTGTTTAGGACACCAATTGATCGGTTTGGCTTGTGGAGCAAAAACATTCAAGTTGAAATTCGGACACAGAGGAGGAAACCACCCGGTTTTAGATTTAGAGAAAAACAAAGTGGCGATCACTTCTCAAAACCATGGTTACGCAGTTGATCAGGAAAGTTTGAAAGG
This sequence comes from Chryseobacterium sp. 2TAF14, assembly GCF_052115105.1. Lineage (NCBI taxonomy): Bacteria > Pseudomonadati > Bacteroidota > Flavobacteriia > Flavobacteriales > Weeksellaceae > Chryseobacterium > Chryseobacterium sp. 2TAF14. The sequence goes on along the minus strand of NZ_JBFRGA010000071.1, from coordinate 4,491 downwards.
AACAGATTTAATTGAAACACACATCGCATTGAACGACAGAACAAACGAAGGTCTGAAGCACAAAATTCACCCTTGTTTCTCAATTCAGTATCACCCGGAAGCTAGTCCAGGTCCGGAAGATGCGAATTATTTGTTCGACGAATTTATCCAGTTAATGGAAGATTTTAAAAAGTAGAAAATTAATTTGGGCAGCTTAATCCGCCTTCCGCTCCCAATCTTTTTTGCAGAACTTTTCAGTAAAATAGAAGTAGCAGGATGGCAAAAAGGATTTCCGCTCAAGTCGGGCTGCGAGCAATTCGCCGCAAAATTAAATATCAAAATTCAACGAATCCGAATGATTCAATATGAATAGCCGTAGGTGCAACCTATGGAAATGGTGAGACAATCATCAACAGAACCCTGAAAAGGGTTCAACAATAATTAAAGGATAAATTTAAAAATGAAAAGAAACGACATAAAAACAATTTTAGTAATCGGTTCAGGTCCAATCATCATCGGTCAGGCGGCGGAATTTGATTACGCGGGAACGCAGGCTTGTCTGTCTTTGAAGGAAGAAGGGTACAAGGTAATTTTGATTAACTCAAACCCTGCAACGATTATGACGGATGTTGAAATCGCAGATAAAGTATACATCGAGCCAATTTCACTTCAGTTTGTAAGTCATATCATCAGAAAAGAGCGTCCGGACGCGCTTTTACCAACTTTGGGAGGTCAGACTGGACTGAACATGGCGGTAGAATTGGAAAAATCAGGAATTCTTGAAGAATGTAAGGTTGAGGTTTTGGGAACGAAACTTTCAGCGATCAACAGAGCAGAAGACAGAGATTTGTTCCGTGAATTAATGAGAGAATTAAACGAACCGGTTCCAGAATCTGATATCGTAAACACAGTAGAAGGAGCAATTAATTTTGCTAACGAAATTGGTTATCCGGTAATCGTTCGTCCAGCCTTCACAATGGGGGGAACAGGTGGTGGAATCGCTGCCACAGAAGCTGAATTAAAGGAAATTGCTGAATTAGGTCTAAAATATAGCCCGGTTACGCAATGTCTGATTGAAAGATCAATCGCAGGTTTCAAAGAAATTGAATACGAAGTAATGCGTGATGCAAACGACAACGCGATTGTGGTTTGTAACATGGAAAATATAGATCCGGTGGGAGTTCACACAGGAGATTCAATTGTTGTGGCGCCTTCTCAGACGCTTTCTGACAGAGAATATCAGATGTTGAGAAACGCTTCACTGAAAATCATCAGAGCGTTAGGAATCGAGGGTGGATGTAATGTACAGCTGGCTTTAGACCCGCATTCATTTGATTATTATATCATTGAAGTAAACCCTAGAGTTTCCCGTTCATCGGCTTTGGCATCAAAAGCAACAGGATATCCGATTGCTAAAATTGCTGCTAAAATTGCGGTTGGATTAACTTTAGATGAAATCATGAATCCGGTTACAGGAACTTCTTACGCTTGTTTTGAACCGGCTTTGGATTATGTGGTAACTAAATTCCCAAGATTCCCTTTTGATAAGTTTGAAACAGCGGACAGAAGATTATCAACCCAAATGAAAGCAACGGGCGAAGTAATGGCAATCGGAAGAAATTTCGAGGAATCTTTACAGAAAGCCATCCGTTCTTTGGAAACTGGAATCAAACATATCGGTTTAAAAACGAAACAGGCTGAAGCGCTTACAGCAGAAGAAATCGAAAGAAGAATCAGAGTTTGTGATGACGAAAGATTATTCATCATCGGTGATGCTTTAAGAAGAGGATATGACTGGGAACAAATCGTAGAATGGAGCAAAATCGATAAATTCTTCATCTGGAAAATCAAGAAATTAATTGATTTCGAAAAAGTTATCGCTGAAAACAAATTCAATAAAGATATTTTATTAGAAGCTAAAAAATTAGGTTTCGCAGACGTGAATATCGCAGTTCTTTGGGATGTAAAAGAACGTGAAGTTTTCAATTTCAGAAAAGAAAACGGAGTAATGCCGGTTTACAAAATGGTAGACACTTGCGCCGCTGAATTCGAGTCTGAAACCCCATATTATCAAAGAGATGGGTTACGAAGCGATCATCATCAACAACAATCCTGAAACGGTTTCTACAGACTTCTCAATTTCAGATAAATTATACTTCGAACCTTTAACGGAAGAAGATGTAATGAATATCATCGAATTGGAAAAACCAAAAGGTGTTGTGGTACAGTTTGGAGGACAAACAGCAATCAACTTAGCTGATAAACTGGCTTCTCACGGAGTTCAGATTTTAGGAACTTCTCTGGAAGATCTTGACAGAGCTGAAAACAGAGATAAGTTTGAAAAAGCACTTCAGGAAATGGGAATTCCTCAACCTTTAGGAAAAACTTCAACTTCGAAAGAAGAAGCGATAAAAATTGCTAATGAAATTGGTTATCCGGTTTTGGTTCGTCCAAGTTACGTTTTGGGAGGTAGAGCAATGGAAATTGTTTATACAGAAGCAGAATTGGCTCATTACATGGAGTTTGCGGTAGATGCAAGTCCTGAACATCCAGTTTTGGTTGACCGTTACATGGTCGGAAAAGAAATTGAAGTTGATGCAATCTGCGACGGCGAAACGGTAATCATTCCGGGAATTATGGAGCACATCGAAAGAGCAGGAGTTCACTCTGGAGACTCGATTGCGGTGTATCCTCCACAGAATATTTCACAAAGTGAAGTTGATACTTTGGTAGATTATACCCAAATATTAGCGAAAGGTCTGAATGTAATTGGTTTAATGAATATTCAGTACGTCCTTTTTGAAGGAAATGTATATGTAATCGAAGTAAACCCAAGATCCTCGAGAACAGTTCCTTTCTTGTCTAAAATTACTGATGTTCCGATGGCAAATCTTGCTACAAAAGCAATTTTAGGTCAGAAGTTAACAGATTTAGGCTATAAAAACGGATTGGTTCCGAATAAAGAAGGAGTTTTCGTAAAAGTTCCTGTGTTCTCTTTCTCAAAACTAACGAAAGTTGACATCTCTTTAGGCCCGGAAATGAAGTCTACAGGAGAGGTTATGGGGAAAGACACTACTTTAGAAAAAGCGCTTTACAAAGGATTGGTTGCAGCGGGAAGAAAAGTTCCGATGCACGGTTCGATCTTGTTCACAGTTGCTGATAAACATAAGCAGGAAGCAGCTGATTTAGCAGCAAGATTCCATGAAGTTGGTTTCAGAATCTGGGCAACGGAAGGAACTGCAAAATTCTTCGAAGAAAAAGGTATTCCTTGTAAAATAGGTTACAAAATAGGAGAGGAAGATGTCAATCTGATCGACCTGATTCAGAAAGGAAAAGTTCAGTACGTTGTCAATACGACTACGAAAGGAAAACAAGCCGAAAGAGACGGTTTCCAGATCAGAAGAATGAGCGTGGAAAACGGTGTTCCTTGTTTAACATCAATGGATACAGTTGAAGCAATCCTGAAAGTGATTGAAAGCATGAGCTTTAAGATGGAAACGATGTAATTTTCGGATTCAAAATATTTTAAGCCTCGTAAGTTTACTTGCGAGGTTTTTTGTTTAAAAAGATGGAATTAGTTAATTTAGAAATTATAAATATCGAGACACCAATCTGCTTAATAATGAATGATTTCTAAATTATTTTTACAGTTTTTAAAATTCTAAAAACTGTGAAAACCCTTATGAATACAATATTTTTGCACCTTTTTCGTTTTTATAAAAATAAAAAAGTACTCATTGATTTTTCTTAAATCTTCAAAAAAAAAATTTTAAATATGGATTTTTAGAAAAATTTCATATTTTAGGATTGTAAAAACACAACGATGAAATATAATGCAAAATCAAAAAATACTGTAAATTTTGAAATTTCAGATGAAAAAAAAACTATCGCAAAACTTATCTACAAAAGCTGGTTTAAATTCAATGCTGAAATTGAAATTTTAAATTCAAAATACCAGATCAAGCCGAAAGGTTTTTGGGGAACAACCGTTGAAATAAAAGACGACGAAAAAGTACTTTTAAAATTCACCATGAACTGGGACGGCAATATTTTTGTGCAGACTTATTTTGATGATGAAAAAAATTATATTTTCAAACGCCAGGGATTTTTCAAAGAATCTTTTGTCTTTACTGAAGAAAACGGAACTGAGCTTCTGATAATGAAACCCAGTTTTAAATGGAAAAGCTTGAATTACGAATATCAGATCACTACATCTTCTCTGTTTGAAAGTTTAAGCGAAAAAAATATTCTACTGATCAATTCTCTGCACTGCGCCAATTACTACATGGCAATGATGATGGGAATTAGCTAAGTTTGTTTTAAATCTTTTGCAAACAGTCGGTTTCTAGTATGTTTTCCGGGTTTTAAAATATTACAAAATACGGATTAAATTTTTCTCACCTTTTAGATATAACTTGTCTTAAAATTATTTATCTTGGTTAACTTAAATAAACCAAATGACCAAACATCAGCAAAGAGTTGCCGAAGTCTATCATTTTTTTGATAATAAAG
>NZ_JBFRGA010000070.1:0-20713 GCF_052115105.1 Chryseobacterium sp. 2TAF14 | reverse complement strand
CATTATGATTAATTGTTTCCATTCTAAGCTATTTTCAATGTATATTTGCTTTTCAGGAAAAATGGAAATTCATTTATGGAATCAATATCGGTTTTTGAAATTATTAAAGTAGGAATAGGGCCTTCCAGCTCGCATACAATGGGACCCTGGAATGCTGCATCGGCATTTATCAGGATTATAAAAAGAGAAAGATCAATTGCGGAGGTAAAAGAAGTTTTCCTTGAATTTTTCGGCTCGTTGGCAAAAACGGGGATTGGTCACGGAACCGATATTGCCGGAATGTTGGGTTTGAATGGTGAAGATTTTAAACTGATAGACACTACAAAGATTGATGATATTGTTGAACATATCAAAGAATCTCAGACCATTAATTTGGGTGGAGAAAAAGAAATTCCTTTTGTTTATGGGCATCATTTGGTTTTAAATATGTCTCAGACTCTTGATTACCATCCAAACGGAATGATCTTTAAAGCCATTTTTGAGGACGGAACTGAGCTTGTTCAGGATTTTTATTCTGTTGGGGGAGGTTTTATTATGAGCCAGGAAAAAAACTCTATTGAGAAGCAGTGTGTTCGTACCATCTATCCTTGTCATCACGGTTCGGACATTGTGAAATACTGTGAGAAATTAGGTTTCGATAAAATTTCAGATTTAATTTTAATAAATGAAGAAAGCTGGAGAACGCAGGAGGAAACAAGAAAAGAAGCGCTTTATATTTGGGAACAGATTAAAGAATGCATTTATAAAGGGGTAAACAAGGAAGGAATTTTACCGGGCGGACTGAATGTTACCCGTCGTGCAGCAGGAATCAACAGAAAACTTTTAGGCGACAAAATTTATAAAAACAAAGATGAATGGTTTCAGCTCGTTGTAGATGCTGAAGAAAATTTCACCAACATCAATAAATGGATTTCCTGTTTTGCATTGGCTGTCAATGAGGAAAATGCAAGTTTCGGACGAATCATTACGGCGCCAACAAATGGAGCGAGCGGAGTAATTCCGGCGGTTTTGATGTATGCTCAGGCTTTTACAGATGCGGTAAGTGAAGACGACATTGCCAGATTTATTTTGGTTGCAGGTGAGATCGGAACTTTGTTTAAGAAAAACGCAACCATTTCTGCAGCAATGGGCGGTTGTCAGGCAGAAGTTGGGGTTTCTTCGGCGATGGCAGCGGCAGGTTTAACCGAAATCTTGGGCGGAACTGTGGGACAGGTTTTAATGGCGGCAGAAATTGCGATGGAGCATCATTTAGGTTTAACGTGCGATCCGATTAAAGGTTTGGTGCAGATTCCGTGTATCGAGAGAAATACGATGGGTGCGATAAAAGCGATTACTGCAGCAAATATTGCTTTGGAAAGTGATCCTACAAAAGCAAAAGTAACTTTGGACGAAGTTATTCAGACGATGTGGGAAACCGCTTTGTCGATGAACGACAGATTTAAAGAAACTTCGGAAGGCGGTTTGGCAATTGCAGTCAACGTTCCGGAGTGTTAAAGTAAAAGAATTAAAAAATTTAATAAAAACATGCGGAGGTTTTACATAAAACGTACGCACGTTTTAGCAAAAAGATACGGACGTTTGATTATCGGCATTCAGCGAATATGAGATTGAAACATCATCTTCGCCATTATAGATCATCAGAGAATTGGTTCCGTAAGTTCCTCCGCTGTGACCCACAAAAATTTTAGAATGAAACGGAACAATTGATAATCCCCTTCCGAATCTTTTGTCTTCGGGGATCATAGAAACCATTGATGCTTCAGAAACCAGCTTTTTATCAAAAAAAGCATTGATGATTACATTCAGATTATAGGGCGTCGTTGCAATATCGCCTACACCAATGATATTATTGAAGTCAAAATCTTTCACATTTTCCCATTTATTTTTAAATGAAAAAGGCTGATAAACATTGCCCGGTTTTTGTGAGGCTGTGTAAAAATCCTTTAGCTGTAAAGGTTTAATGATAAATTCATTTAAATTTTCGGCATAACTTTTTTTAGAAACCATTTCTAAAATTTTAGCCAAAAGAAAATATCCTGAGTTAGAATATTGCTGGTTTGAACCGGGTTCAAATAAAGAACCCTGCTCGATAATCCGGTTAAAGATCTGCGGTTCTGAAGTTTTCTCTGTAAGCCATCTCAGAATGTCTTTTCCTGAAACATAATCACCAAGTCCGGAAGTGTGATTTAATAACTGAGCTATATCAATATTGTTAGCATTCGGAATTTGAGGATAAAATTGAGAAAGTTTATCGGTAAGATTAAGCTTTTTCTGCTCGATCATTTTATAAACCATAATGGCGGTCATGGTTTTGCTGATTGATCCGATCTGAAAAACCTGATTGTTATTTTTAAAGCCAGGAAGATTTTTTTCTCCGAAATTCTTTTTGTAAATTTCTTTTCCACCTTTAAAAATAGATATTTCTCCTGCTAAAGCATTGTTCTTTTCTAAAAAACCAATAAAATCATCAATCTTCTTCAGGCTTTCTTTCGTATCTGAAAGTTTTAAAAATTGGAGGCTTTTATCGGTGTTTTTGATTTTGTCAAAAGGTTTTAAGATCAATGGCAAAGTCAATCCGTTTTGTGTAAATGTACCTGTAATTTCAGAATTTTTTAAAGTTCCGCTGAATTTTGCTCCCATCGCAGCATTTTCGAAAGTTAAAACATGGTCGGTAAAAGTTGTCTTGTCTAGCGGAATTCCTTCTGCGCCCTGCAAAGGACTGTCGAGAGTAGATTGGTAACTGTCTTTTTCCTGTTGAATATTAATAATTAACGGAAGTTTGCTACCCTGAATTTCCAGTTCACCTTTCCATGAACCTGTAATTTGCTGAGCGAGATTCAAATTAAAGAGAAGTACGCTTAATAATAGTAAAATATTGTTTTTCATATTTGATATTTATAAGAATTGCATCGTAACCATCATTGTTAAAAGTATCACCGCAAAAATCACAATGTGCTGCCATTTTTTCATGTTTGTAGCGGTTTTAAAACCATTGTAAAGAATAGCAATGCCATACGCAGCAATCGCAAGTGATACAAACGAATAAATAGAAATAATGATGATCGATACAGGGTTGATCTCTGTAGTATTGGTTTCTACGGAAGCTAAAACTTCGTTCTCGGCTTTACTGATAAAAGGAATTTTCATCAGAAGAATCATTAAAATTACAGGGAATTGTGCAATGAAAACCGGCGTAATAATATCGATCAACCGCGTTCTTTTGTTAATGATTTTTCCATATACAAAAAGAATGATGATGCTTGCTGCATAAACGATTAATGTTGATAAAATGACTTTAAACACAGAATCTTCAGGATTGATGTATCGGAAATGAAACAAACTGTCACTCTGAAAGCCGAGCAAATAACTGATTATAAAGACAACTGTAATCGACAGAATTCCGGCAACGAACAGAGTTTTCTCATCAAACTTCAAAAAAGGATTAAAAATAGTTTTCCAGGTCATTATAGTTTTATTTTTTCAGTTGATTTATTTTTGTGATCAGGTCGTCCACTTTATTTCGCATTGTGGGATAAGAAAGTTCAGCCTGCTTCGCCATTTCTTTGATGCTTCCGCTGGAAAGGAAAAAATTCATGATAAAATCCTGCTCTTCTCTGTTAAGTTTCAAAAAAACAGGAAGCTCATAATCTCCGTTTACATTGGTTCCGCAATCAGGACATTTCATTTGGCTTACGTTGAGCGTATGATCGCAACTTGGACAAATTATAGGAAGTTTCATTGATTTTGTTTTTACAAAAGTAATATTATTTTTAATAAAGTTAAAATAAATTTTAATTTTATTAAAAACTTATTTGAATATGAAATAAAAAAACTTCCAGAACAATGGAAGTTTTATAATTAATTTTAAAACATGTGAAGATAGAAATCTTTGGCTTAGAGATTTAACGCAAAGTTTTATTATCAGCTTTTAATATTTTGAGTAAGCTAAGGCAAATAAAATTTGCTGCGCAAAGCTTGAAAATAGAGCTTCATCAAATCAACTTGTTGATTCATCTTTGCTGCCTAAAGTTTAAACTTTAATATAAAATCTTTGCGTTTTAAAAAATTTAAATATTGTTTTATTTATTCAGAATCCCACGTATTTTATTAGCATTCGTAATAAGCTCCTCCAAATATTCAAAATTATCTTTTTCTAAAGCAGATTTGAATTTTCTGAGCTGGGAAATATGCTCGTTTAAAACATCGAGTACATTTTCTTTGTTTTGTTTAAAAATCGGAACCCACATTTCAGGATGCGATTTTGCCAGACGAACCGTACTCGAAAACCCCGAACTCGCCAACTGAAAAATAGTGTCTTCTTCTTTTTCCTTCTCCAAAACCGTGTTTGCTAAAGCATAAGAAGTAATGTGTGAAATATGCGAAATATAAGCCGTGTGAACGTCATGATCCTCTGCATTCATATAAATCGGATGCATTTCAAGATCTTTCACAACGTTTTCTACAATCTGTAAAGCATCTTCTGAAGATTCTTCACGGTTGCATATCACTCCTGCTTTTCCTGAAAAACTTTCGGCAACAGCAGATTTTGCGCCATGATTTTCGGTTCCCCACATCGGGTGAAAAGCAACAAACCTTGATCTTTTCGGATGATTTTTTACAGCATTTACAATTCCTGATTTGGTAGAACCTACATCCATCACAGTTTGCTGATCCGAAATTAAATCTAAAACTTCAGGAAGAATCTTTCTCGCCGAATCTACAGGAATGGCAATAATAACCAAATCTGAGTTTTGAATTCCAGTTTTTAAATCTGCTTTTTCATTGATGATATTCAAAGCTAAAGCTTCATTAAGATTTTCAATATTGTTGTCGATTCCGTAAATGAAATCTGCCGTTTTTTTCTGTTTTAATTTTAAGGCGATCGATCCGCCGATTAATCCTACACCAATGATACTTATTTTCATTTGTTTAAATTTTAAAAATAAAAAACCCCGCCCAAGGACGAGGTTTTAATTTATTCTATACAAGAATCCTTATCCCAGATCTGAGTTAAAAATTCCGTAATAATATGTCTTGTTTGTTTTCACAGAGCGAATGTAAGAATTTTTTTGAAAATATTGTTATTTCAAATATATTTTCTTAAAACTATGAGTGAAACATTGTAATTCTTCAGTTCGAGTGGATTTTGAAAAAATCCGTATCGAGAAGTTGTTGAGCAAAAAATTACTTTGTTTGTAATTCATCGGTTCTCGGTACATTTTTCTTCGCTTTGCTACGAAAAACACTCGAACTGACGTATAAAATAATCTTAATCATCAACCCATCTCTTCTTTATTTTTGATCGCTCATCCCGATTTCATATATTTGTTCATTATACAGAATATGGAGGCAACACAAGACAAAAGGCTATTTCTCATCGATGCTTATGCGATGATTTTCAGAGGATATTACGCATTGATCAGAAGTCCGAGAATTACAAGTACGGGAATTGATACTTCTGCAATTTTTGGCTTTACCAATTCTTTGATCGAATTGATCAGAAGAGAAAGGCCTACGCATTTAGCTGTTGTTTTCGATGTTGGACAGGCAAGTGTAAGAACGACTGATTATACGGAATATAAAGCCAACCGAAGCGAAACTCCGGAAGCGATAAAAATTGCAATACCATATCTTCACAGGATTTTAAATGCGATGCATATTCCGCATTTGGGAGTGGAAGGTTATGAAGCAGATGATATTATTGGAACCATTGCCTGTAAAGCTGAAAAAGAAGGATACACCACTTTTATGGTTACTCCCGACAAAGATTTTGCACAGTTGGTGACCGATAAGATTAAAATATACAAACCGGGATTAAAAGGCGGTGATATTGAAATTTTAGGTGTTGAAGAAGTAAAAGCCAAATACGAAATTGACGATCCAAAACAGGTAATCGATTATCTGGCAATGATGGGAGATGCCGTAGATAATATTCCCGGATTGGAAGGTGTTGGTGAAAAAACTGCCATGAAATTCCTGAAAGAATTCGGTAGCATCGAAAATCTTCTGGCAAATACCGATAAGCTGAAAGGTAAACTCAAGGAAAAAGTGGAAGCTTCTGCTGAACGTGGAATTTTATCTAAAAAATTAGCAACTATTATTTGTGATGCACCCGTAGAATTTCACCAAGAACAATATGATCTTGAAACTCCTGATTTTGAAAAGGTAAAAGAAGTTTTTGACGAGATTGAATTCAGAAGATTGTACGAAAACTTGTATCGTGCTTTTGCTCCTACAGAAACAATTTCGGTAAAAACAACGGTAGTCTCTGAAGATGGTGTGACGGTAACTGAAGTTGAAGCACAGATCACAGAAACGCCGCAGCAAAAAGTGGCTAAAAATGTTGGCCAGCTCGATCTTTTTGCAACTTACGAAGAGCTTGATCAGGCAACCTCCACAAAATCTACGATTGCAGAAAACGACCATTTATACCAGTTTGTAGACAATCCGAAGGCGCAAAAAATATTAGTTCAGAATTTATTGCAGCAAAAAGCGGTTTGTTTTGATACGGAAACTACTTCTTTAAATGAGCTGGAAGCTGAATTGGTAGGAATGAGTTTTTCTTACAAAAAAGGTTTGGCATATTATATTCCACTTTCTGAAGATCAGGGGGAAGTTTTGCAGACCTTAGAAATTTTCAGACCTTTTTTTGAAAAGGAAGATCTAATAAAGATCGCTCATAATTTAAAATATGATTATAAGGTTCTGCAGCAGTATAATATTACGGTAAAAGGAGCGATGTTCGATACGATGATTGCGCACTACCTTTTAAATCCTGACGGAAGACACGGAATGGATTATCTTTCAGAAGTTTATTTAAATTATAAACCCGTTTCCATTGAAACCATCATTGGTAAAAAAGGGAAAAATCAGGGTAGTTTCAGAGATGCAGATTTAAGAACGCAAACCGATTATGCAGCTGAAGATGCAGATATTACTTTTCAGTTGTACGAATTATTTGCGCCACAATTGAAGAAAGAAAATCTTGAAGATCTTTTCTTTAATATCGAAATGCCTTTAATGGAAGTTTTAGCGAAAATGGAACTCGCCGGAATTTCTTTAGATGAAAAATGGCTGGCTCAGGAAAGTATTGATTTGGAAAACGATTTAAGACAATTGGAATCCAAAATATTTGAAATTTCGGGTGAAGAGTTTAATATGAACTCACCAAGACAATTGGGTGAAGTTTTATTTGAAAAAATGCAGCTCGATCCGAAAGCTAAAAAAACAAAGACCGGACAATATGCAACCTCGGAAGATATTCTACAAAAACTTTCTTCAAAACACGAGATTATTCAGCATATTTTAGAATACAGAACGTATCAGAAATTAAAATCGACGTACGTAGATGCATTGCCGTCACAGATTGACAAAGACGACAATCGTGTACATACCAATTTCTCACAGACAACGGCTGCAACAGGTCGTTTGGCGAGTGTAAACCCAAATTTGCAAAATATTCCGATCCGTACGTTGAGAGGTCAGCAAATCCGTGGAGCGTTTGTTTCGGGAGAAGGAAAGAAAATTATTTCTGCCGATTATTCTCAGATCGAACTGCGTCTGATTGCCGAAATTTCCGGTGAAGACAATATGATTAAAGCGTTTCAGGATGGTGAAGATATTCACGTTTCTACGGCTGCAAAACTATTCAATATTCCGTTGGAAGAAGTTTCAAAAACCCAGCGTGGACAAGCAAAAACAGTCAATTTTGGAATTTTATACGGTCAGGGAGCTTTTGCTTTGGCAGAACAAACCGGTTTATCCAGATCTGAAGCGAAGCAAATGATAGAAGCGTATTACGAAACCTATCCGAAATTAAAAGAATATATGGCGGAGCAAGTGAAAAGAGCTCGTGATATCGGTTATGTAGAAACAATTTTAGGCAGGAAACGTCACCTGAAAGACATCAATTCCGGAAATTTTGTGGTGCGGGCTCATGCTGAAAGAAATGCCGTGAATGCTCCCATTCAGGGAAGTGCCGCTGATGTTGTGAAGTTAGCAATGATTAAAATTCAAAAAGAATTAGAGAAAGAAAAACTGCAGACTAAAATGCTTCTTCAGGTACATGACGAATTGGTTTTCGAATCTCCCATTGATGAGGTAGAAGTTGCTACACATATCATTAAAACCGAAATGGAAAATGCTATTGAAACGCAGGTTCCGTTATTGGTTGAGGTTGGAGTAGGGAATAACTGGCTGGAAGCGCATTAAAAGAAATTTTATTATTTATACAAAATGATAGTATCATTTGATACTATCATTTTTAATATTCAAACTCAATTCCACCTACATAAACCAGAGAAAAATCATCAGTTTCCACAGAGGCTGGTTTTGGAATTTGTCCTTGGCTTACAAAAACCAAAGAGTTAATATCAAATTTAAGATTCATTTCATTCAATCTGTTGTATAAAACAGGAAGCCACTGTTCGGCAAAAGAATAGTATTTATTCAAAGCTCAAAGGTAAGAATATAGTTTTTGTATTCAAATATCTGAATCAACTTATAGAGTTGTTTTTATCGTCACTCGAATAGCGAAGCATATCGAGAAGCTTTTTACATTAAGTTCTCGATACAAAATTATTTTCCACTTTGTTTCAAATAATTTCACTCGAACTGACGGAGATTCTTCTTTTTCAACTTATTTTAAACCTTCAAAATCCCTCTGAAAGCTCTTGCTGCATAATAAGATTCGGCTCCGTTGTGATAGACAAAAACCGTGTTGTAGCGACGGTCACAGAATAAAGCTCCGCCCAATTCCCGAATCTCTTTCGGGGTTTTGATCCAGCTTGAAGTTTTCAGATCAAATTTCCCTAAATTTTGCAAATAGCGGTACTGTTCTTCGGAAATAATTTCTACGCCCATTTCTTTCGCAGCTGATATTGCATCATTTTGTGGCTTATGTTCTTTTCGCGCATCAAGAGCTTCACGGTCGTAGCGAAGTTCTATCGTTTCTTTTTCTGATAATTGTTTTTTCTGTGGCATTTTTTTAGTTTTTTTAAAATTAAATCTATCTATTGAAATTCAACCAGTTTGTCGTTGGGAAGATCGTATTCATAGATTGTATTGGTTTCAGGATCAATATACAACCATTGAAAAGTATTGATTTTATGGTCAGACTCTGTATAAATTCCTAAAGTGTAATACTCTTTATCATTCCTCTTTTGTTTTTCAATAGAATATCCAAGAGTTTCTTTATTCTTAACCGATAATTTTATCAGATCTTTCTTTGAGTTGGCAATATAATATTCTGCAAGTTTGTAAAGATGATCTAAATAGCTGTCGGAAATTTCATCTTCTTTTGAGTAAAGATATTTGATGGGCTGATTATATTCTTTTCTGAATTCTGAAACTTTCCCGTCTTTGATTTTTCTGGCAGTCACGATCCATTGCGCATTTTGCGGCGTTTCTCCGTCTCCGGCGATGTAGATTGAGTCATTTTTATATTCAATGGCAATGAGATCACCTCTCAGGAAACTGCGGTCGTTATTTTGATCGTTGATATAGCTGATTTCTTTTTTTTCTTTTTTACCGTTGAGCTGCGAATAATCAAAATCATCATTGTAAGAAATAAACTCGATCGTATCTCGCTGCAAAGAGTCTTTTTCTACAGTAACCTGCCGGATTTCTTTTTTTCGGTCAGCTTTTTTCTCTTTATTCTTTTCAGGATTCTGACTACACGAAACACAATAAATCAAAAGTGAAAATGCAAAAAATTTCTTCATATTATTTTGACTTGGTTTTCAAAAATAATAAAATTTAACTTGATCTGAAATCAAGATTTTATAAAACCTTTTTTCCGTTTTCGCTTTCCAAAATAGTTTTTTCTAAACGTGAAATCTGTGTTTTTTCCTGTTTGGCGCTCATAATCCAGTGGATCATTACTTTTTTGTAAGACGGAGCTTGTTTTTCAAAAAAATCCCAGGCTTTTTTATTGGCTTTAAACTGTTTTTCGTAATCTAATGTAAGTTTTGCAGGCTCTTTTTCGTGGGAATAAATCCCCGATTTTTCTTCTTTTCTAAGTTTAAATGCTTCTAAACCTGCTTCCTGCATCAATCCGGCTTTAGTAAGCTCTTCGATTTTCTTAATATTCGCGACGCTCCAGATGCTTGTTGGTTTTCTTGGTGTAAATCTGATGCTGTAGCTATCTTCGTCAATCGACTTTCTCACGCCATCAATCCAGCCGAAACATAAAGCCTGATCTACAGATTCAGACCACGTTATCGACGGTTTTTTGGTTCCTACTTTATAGAAACCTACCAATAATTCTTTTTCAGTTTTATGGTTTTTATCGAGCCAGTTTCTGAAATCTTGTGGTGTTGGAAAGAAAGTTGGTTGCATTGCTTTTAGTCTGATTATTCATCTAAAATAATAAATTTAATAACGAAAAATTTAAATTAGTTTTTATTTTTAGAAATCCTGTGATTAAGTATTTTAAGTAAATCTTTGGTTCTTACATTTAAAATATCGGTTTGTATACTCTCTTCAATGCTTAAAAATAACCAAGAAATCTTATTTTTTTTGTGAATGCTGGGAGATTTTTTAGCTGATGTTTTTAGTATAATGTTGATTTGTTCTGTGGTTTTTATACCGCGAAAGCTATTTGTTGAAACATAAAATGATGAAATGTCTTTGAAATTAATTATCTTAGATTTTGTGAGAATATTATAAATAATGATTTGATCATCGGTTATCGTGAGTAAAGGTTTTCTCCTGAATAATAAAAAAAGAGCAAATATCCATCCGAAAGTAAAGAGTATAAAAGCAAGGTAAGAGATTATTACTGAAAATATCTTTTTATTTCCTAAATCGTAAAAAATAAAAGATATGCTGAAAAAAGCTGAAATAACAAATAATAAAGAACTTTGAGCTTATTGCTATAATAGTTTTTGCTTTCCATTAAAATAGTTGAAATATTAATCAGAAATTGAATATCAAAACAAATATAAAGAGTTTAAAGCATTCTTGATGAAACCCATTTTAAAGTTTATACAAATTATCATCATAGATTTAATATTAACAATTGTGCTAAATTTTATTTTTCGAATCCGTAAATTTGTAAGATGTTCTGAAAATTTCAGAGCTTGTAAAAAGAAAATATGACTGACAAAAAATACGCAGAAACTCATCATACCGACAAAAATAACTACGATTATATTACCATTACCAATGACGAAAACAAAGTAAGAATCTATACGCTTAAAAACGGACTGAAAGTTTTTCTTGCCCAAAATTTCGACGCACCCAGAATTCAGACTTTTATTCCGGTGAGAACAGGAAGTAATAATGATCCTTCTGATAATACCGGTTTAGCACATTATTTAGAGCATATGATGTTTAAAGGAACATCAAAAATCGGAACTCATAACTGGGAAAAAGAAAAAGTTTTGATTGAGAAAATCTCAGATTTATACGAAGAACATAAAGCTGAGCAAAATTCCGAGCTGAAAAAAGAAATCTATAAAAAAATTGACGAAATTTCTCAGGAAGCAAGTCAATATGCGATTGCAAACGAATACGATAAAGCAATTTCTTCTTTAGGAGCTACAGGAACCAATGCGCATACATGGTTTGACGAAACGGTTTACAAAAACAATATTCCAAACAACGAGCTTAAAAAATGGCTGAAAGTAGAAAAAGAGCGTTTCTCGGAAATCGTTCTGCGGCTTTTCCATACCGAGCTGGAATCTGTTTATGAAGAATTTAACCGCGCACAAGATAATGATTCGCGATTGGTGAATTATGAATTGATGGATGCGCTTTTCCCGACTCATCCAAACGGGCAGCAAACAACTTTGGGAAATCCGGAACATCTGAAAAATCCTTCTATGAAGGCGATTCATAAATATTTTGATGAATACTATGTTCCCAATAATTATGCAGTCGTTCTGGTTGGAGATTTAGATTTTGAAGAAACAATTGTTCTGGTTGATGAATATTTCGGTAAAATTCCTTACAAAGAATTGCCGAAGAAAGATTTAATTATAGAAAAACCACAGACTGAAATTGTTGAAAGAACGGTGAAAAGTCCTACAACACCGAGAATTCAGTTAGCGTGGCGAACAGAAAGCTACGGAACCAGAGAAGCAATGCTTGCCGACATTACAGCCAATATTTTAAGCAACAGGGGAGAAGCCGGATTGCTCGATCTGAATATCAACCAGACCCAAAAAATGCTTTTTGCTCAGGCGTATTCGTTAGGTTTAAAACAATACGGTTATTTTTCGGTGGTTGCAGTTCCGAAAGAAAATCAGACTTTATCTGAAGCAAAAGAAATGATGCTTGAGCAGATTAATCTCGTAAAAAAAGGAGATTTCCCGGATTGGATGCTTCCTGCCATCATAAACGATTTTAAATTGCAACGTTTGAAAGGTCTTGAAACTGCAGAAGGTCTTGCAACAAATCTTTACGACACGTATATAAAAGGCAGAACCTGGGAACAGGAACTGAGCGAAATGGATGAATATGCTTCTTTTACAAAACAGGATGTGATTGATTTTGCAAATGTATTTTTTAAAGATAATTATGTGATTATCAATAAAGAAAAAGGTGTTAATGATCAACTTTTACGAGTAGAAAATCCGGGAATTACGCCTATTAAGATCAATCGTGAATCGCAATCTGAGTTTTTGAAGGAAATTTTAAATGATAAACCCGAAGATATTCAGCCGGAATTTATTGATTATCAGAAAGAAATAATAACCGACTCCATTAAGAATAAAAAAATAAGTTTTGTAGAAAATAAATACAATGAGATTGCTCAGGTACATTTTATTTTTCCTTTCGGGAGCGACCACGACAGAGATTTGGGGATTTCTACACAGATCCTGCAATATCTGGGGACAGAAAAATTTTCGCCTGAAGATTTAAAAAAAGAATTTTTCAAAATCGGGATTAGCAATGATTTTAAAACAACTTCAGATCAGCTTACCGTTTCTCTGAGCGGGCTGGAAGCTAATATGGGACAAGGCATTGCACTTCTTCAACACTGGTTGTCTCATGTGAAACCCGATCAGGATATTTACAACCAGTTTGTAGAAACCGTTCTGGAGAACCGTGAAGCAATAAAGCGAGATAAAAACCGCATTATGACGGCTTTAACGACCTATACAAAGCTCGGTAAAAATTCAAGATTTTTAGATGTGATTTCAAAAGAAGAGCTTGAAGGAGCAAAAGTGGAAAATTTTACCGACCGTATGAAAAAGCTGTTTGGTTTTCCTTACCAGATTTTCTTTTACGGAAAGAACTTTGAAAACTTTAAAAATTATATTCAGAATTATATTGTTGGTGAAATTTATACCATTCCGGAGCCTAAAAAGTATCCTGAACAGGAAACGACAGGAAAAGTATATTTCACCAATTACGACATGGTACAGATGGAGATGAGCAAGATCGGGAAAAGCAGCAACGTAAACCCGGAAAATTTTGGAAAGATCAATGTTTTCAATGAATATTTCGGGCGTGGTTTATCATCGATCGTTTTCCAGGAAATCCGGGAAAGTAAGAGTCTGGCTTATTCTGCCTATGTTTCTTACGCTCCCAACTCAGAGCTTAATCATCCGGATTACATCACAACCTACATAGGAACCCAGCCCGATAAACTGCAGATTGCTGTTGACACAATGAGCGATCTGATGAATGAGCTTCCTGAAGTTCCGGTGCAGTTTGAAAATGCCAAAAAGTCTGCTTTAAAGCAGATTGCATCTACGAGAATTACCAGAACCAATATTTTCTTTAATACGTTAAGGCTGAAAAAACTGGGAATTAATTATGATTTCAGGAAAAATATTTACAGTCAGATCGAAAACCTGAAGTTTAGCGATGTAAAAGATTTTTATCAGACTGAAATAAAACCTATTCAGTTTAATACAGCGATTATCGGGAAAAAAGAAAATCTCAACCTGGAAGCGGTAAAACAAATGGGAACTTTTGAAGAAGTAAGTTTAAAAGAGATTTTTGGATATTAAAACGCATAAAAAAATAACAAAAACAGGGCAGTTTTAAATAATAAAAACTGTCCTGTTTTTTGTTTAAATCTTAAAATAATTTCAATAAAATTCATGCTTTCTTCCAAATAATGCTCGATTTCATAGCTCTAAATTTTAAAATTTAATTGATCGATACTGATAAGAAAGGATGATAATTAAAATTCCGAAAGAAGATGCTGATAATATCGCAATCCTAAGATCGGTTATTTCCGAAAGGAGTCCAATTAATGGCGGCCCAATCATAAAACCCAGAAAACTGATGGAAGAAACTGCCGTGATCGCAATACTTGCAGGCATTGTTTTTAGCCTTCCTGCAGCGCTGTAACAAATCGGAACGATAGATGAAACTCCCAATCCTATAAGCAGAAAACCGAAAGTCGAAATAATTAATCCCGGTGCAATCGTGGCTAATAATAATCCTGATGTAACCAGTATTCCGCAGAATCTTAATACAACAGAAGCCTGATAACGGTTCACAAATCGGTCGGCAACAAAACGCCCAAAAGTCATTGCGCCCATACTTGCAATGTACCCCATTCTTACAAATGATTCATCGGGTTTTATAATTGTGGAAAAATAAACACCGCTCCAGTCGAACATCGTTCCTTCGCAGAACATACTTCCAAAACCGATCAATCCTAAAATAATAATTGCGGAATCTGGTTTAAATGTTCTTTTAATCTTTTTGACATCTGAATTTTGTTTGACATCCTGAGCCAATAAACTTCTGCTGAATATGGCAATGCCAATAATTCCTGCGATCAATACAATAACAAAATGAGTAAAGATGGAAAATTTTGTTTCTGCAAAAACAGCACCCAATATTCCACCGGATAATCCGCCAAGACTCCATAATCCGTGAAAAGAAGACATGATGTTTCGTTTGTAAAGCGCTTCTAAACCAACCGCTTGTGTATTTACGGCAATATTTGCCATATTTGATGTAATACCAAATAAAAATAATATTAAAAATAAAAAATTGAAGCTGTCTGCTTGTGCAATAAGAGTCAGAATAATTCCGTATAACGTCATTGCAGTGATCAAAATAATCCTGCTTCCGAATCTGTTGACCAGATAACCTGAAATTGCCATCATAATGAGCTGTCCTAAAGGCATCGCAAACAGTACCTGACCCAACTGTCCGTCATTCAGATCGAGAACCACCTTGATATCCGGAATTCTGCTTGCCCAACTTGCAAATATCAATCCCATGATAAAATAAAAATAAAAAACACTGAGACGGATATTCGGTAATTTCTGCTGGATCATAATTATTTTTGAAAATATGCTGCAAAGCTAATGACAGATTAGCTAAAGCTAAATGACGTACGTCATTTTTAGAAGGATTCAATTAAAATAATTAAGTTTTAAACCTATTTTTTATAATTATGTTGTAAAAAAATAACCGTAATCATAGTATGAAAGCATTGTAATAAAAAAATGAAAAACCCCCGAAATAATTTCAAGGGTTTTATGTTGAATCTTTATTAAGATAAAATAAGTCTTATTTTACAATTTTCATCTCATCGATCAGCCATTTTGAGTCGGCAAATTTATCAATGATGAAAAGAATGTATTTCGTATCAACCATGATGTTTCTGCTGAAACGCGGGTCGTAATTGATGTCGCTCATTGTTCCTTCCCATTGTCTGTCAAAATTTAAACCAACAAGGTTTCCGTGTGCATCCAAAGCCGGACTTCCTGAATTTCCGCCGGTTGTATGGTTGGTTGCTGTAAAACCTACAGGAACGTCACCGCTTTTATCTTTATAGTTTCCGTAATCTTTTTTGTTGTAAAGATCAATCAGCTTTTGAGGAACGTCAAATTCATAATCTCCGGGAACATATTTTTCGATAACTCCCGCCAAATGCGTTTGATAACTGTACGAAACAGCATCTCTCGGAGTAGAACCTTTTACTTTTCCGTACGTTACACGAAGCGTAGAATTGGCATCTGGGAAGAATTTTCTGTCTTTATCGGTAGCCATTTGCTGCGCCATGTACGTTTTCTGTAACGCATCAATTTTTGTTTGTAAAGCTGTAAATTGAGGATCGGCAGTTTTCAGATACGTTTCTTTCATCGTCATGAAAAGCTGATAAACAGGATCTTTTTTAATGGTTTTAATTAATTTATCCTGATTTGAAAATGCTTTTTCAATGTCTCCGTTAAGAGCAGCACCGTTTACCTCGCTTCTTCCTGTGATTACAGAATTTTTCGATAATTCTTCGAAGGTTGTGATATTTTGAGCCTCATTTTTATATTTATCAAAACCGGCAGGTAAAAACTGCGCATCAGTTTTGTTGGCATATAAAGCTAAAAGTTTAGCGGTCACTTTAGAATCAAGTTCAGCGCTGTAATCTTTGTAGAAAGAAGTAAGTCTGTTTTTAAAAGAGGCAATTCCTTTTTCATCCATTCTTCCGGATTCTACAGCAGCAATGTAGTTTGAATACATATTTGCCAGCGCAAAAGTTTCTGCATTTCTTACCACTTCGCTGTAATATGCATTGTTTAATGCATAAGGAGCCTGGTCATTATACAGTTTGTTTAATTGATCTAAAGTTGACTTTACCTGTGAATTTTTAGCAACTAATGAACTTTCATACATTGCTTTTTTCTGTACGGCGTTAGATTTTTTCAGACCTTCCACTTCACCGATCCATTTTTTCCAATAGTTGGCTACAGAAGCATATTTAGAAGCATATTTAATTCTTGTGGCATCATCGGTACGCATTTTTTCGTCTAAAGTTTTCAGAGCAACATCACGTACGGCAATTCTTGCAGGATCAATCTCTTTCATGATCTTTTCTACCGCAATCGCAGGAAGATATTCTGTCGTTCTTCCCGGGAATCCGAATACGAATGTGAAATCATTTTCTGCCTTATCTTTTATAGAAACCGGAAGATAATGCTTTGGAACGTAAGGAACGTTGTCTTTAGAATATTCTGCAGGCTTGTTGTTTTTATCAGCATAAATTCTGAACATCGAGAAATCTCCTGTATRTCTTGGCCAAACCCAGTTGTCTGTATCGCTACCAAATTTTCCTATACTTTGTGGCGGTGCGCCTACCAAACGTACGTCTTTGTAAGTTTCGATCACATAAGCGTAAAATTTATTGCCATAATACATCGATTTTACAGAAATAGACTGATAGTTTTCTATTTTCTGAGAATTTTTGTAGATCTCAATATTTTTGGCAATTTTCTTAGATAATTCAGGCTCCTGAAGATTATCGGTTCCTTCTAAAATCTGAGCAGAAACATCTTTAATGTCGACAATAAAATCAACAGTTACTCCCGGATTCGGAAGTTCTGTACTCATATTTTTAGCCCAGAATCCGTTTGAAAGCAGGTCGTTTTGAACAGTCGAATGCGACTGAATCTGTCCGTAACCACAATGATGATTGGTCAATAATAATCCTTTCGGTGAAATGATCTCGGCTGTACAACCGCCATTGAACTGTACAACAGCATCTTTGATACTTGGTTTTTGTGTATTAAAAATATCTTTAGCAGAAATTTTCATTCCGAGATCCTTCATTTCCTTTTCATTAAGCTCCGTAGGAATCCACATTCCGCCGTATTGCTGCGCAATTCCTAAAGAAAAACTGAAGAATGCGGAAGCAATAAGAATATTACGTTTTATCATTATTTAAAATTTTGCCTAAAAATACGCAATTTAATTTTTTTGAGAGCGTGTTTAAATTTTTATCAACTATTTTTTAATGTTTTAAGAAAAAAGAATCTGATTGTGCACAATATGCTATAATTAAAAAACTCTTTGCTGTAATTATGATTATTTTTTTACCACAACGTACACTAAGTTTATTCAACAAAGCTCACAACTATTGTGTTCTTAGTGAAATCTTTAGTTCGCTTCATGGTTAAAACCTTATGATAAATAACGGATATTCAAAAAAGGAAAAAGAAAAAAGTTTTAACTTAAGAAAATTGAGAATGGAATTTAAGCAGATTCTTAAATTTTAAAACTGAAAAGAATCTATTTTCTCATCATTCATCATCTGCTGAATAAGGTCTTCGTGGCGCTTATTTTTTCCGGTAAGAATCCATGTTGTGGTAGAAGAACCTTTTGAAAACTGTTGTCTTACTATTTCAAATTTCAGATAATTAACTTTGAATAAATCTTCACAATAATCAAGGTTTTCTTTGCTGGAAACTACAATTTTATACTCCCTGATTTTGTGATTACGATCAATATATTTTTGAAAATAATTGAGCGAACTCAGAATCAGCAAAACCAAAACGGTTCCCAATAACGACAAATAAACATAGCCCGAACCAACCGCCATTCCGATCGATGCCGTTGCCCAGATTGTTGTTGCGGTAGTAATTCCRTCGATTTTATTGTCACCTTTAAAAATAACTCCGGCTCCCAAAAAACCGATTCCGGTAATGATATTGGCTGCAATCCGATCCGGATCATCAACTCCTATTTTTATAGAAAGAATGGTAAAAAGACAGGCTCCGAAGCAGACAAGAATAAATGTTCTTAAACCGGCAGATTTATTTCTGTATTCTCTTTCTGCACCAATGCAAAGCCCGAGAAATACCGAAATAAAGATCAAAAACAATTCGTTTTGAATGGAGTGGTCTCTTAGAAAATCCATTTTTTATAGTTTAATGAAATAAAATTACAATAAAATATCAATCAAAAAGACTGCCTAAAAAGACAGTCTTCTATTATTAATGTTTTTAAATCTTTTTAATTACTGATCAAATCCAAAAACTGCTGCTCATCAAGAATCGTAATCGTTCCGATATCCTGCGCTTTTTTCAGTTTGCTTCCGGCTTTTTCGCCAACAACCAAATAATTCAGATTTTTAGAAACCGCAGAAATATTTTTTCCGTTGTGCTTTTCTACCATTTCTTCAGCAGATTCCCTTGTGAAAAGTGAGAGTTTTCCGGTGAACAAAAAGGTTTTGCCTTCCAAAGCATTCGATAAAACTACATTGGTGTTTTCTCCTTTTTCTAATTGAACTCCATAAGATTTCAACCTTTCAAGCATTAAAATATTTTCAGGATTAGTAAAGAAATCAACAATGCTCACCGCGATTTTCATCCCGATATCTTCTACCTGACAAAGTTCTTCTGCGGTTGCATTTTTCAGTTCGTCTATTGTGTTGAAGTTTTTGACCAGCTTTTTAGCAACGGTTTCTCCAACGTGTTTAATTCCGATTCCGTATAAAACTTTTTCAAAAGCAATTTCTTTTGATTTTTCAATCCCGGTAATGATGTTTTGTGCAGATTTTTCGGCCATTCTTTCCAAAGGTAAAAGTTGCTCTTTGGTTAAAGCATACAGATCTGCAAGGTTTTCAACCAGTCTTTCCTTATAAAGCTGCTCGATCGTTTCGCTTCCCAGATTATCAATATTCAACGCTTTTCTCGAAACATAATGAATCATTCTTCCCACAACCTGTGGCGGACAATGCAAATCGTTCGGACAGAAATGAATCGCCTGATCTTCTACTTTTACAAGCTCGATTCCACATTCAGGGCAATTTTTGATGTATTCAATCTCTTTACTTTCAAAAGTTCTTTTTTCTGTATTAACGCCGACAATTTTTGGGATGATTTCGCCGCCTTTTTCTACAAAAACAAAATCTTTTTCGTGAAGATCAAGTTTTTTGATGATGTCTTCATTATGCAAAGAAGCTCTTTTTACCACTGTTCCTGCAAGTAAAACAGGTTTCAGATTGGCAACAGGCGTGATTGCACCGGTTCTTCCAACCTGATAAGAAACGCTTTGCAATTCGGTTTCTACTTTTTCTGCTTTAAATTTATAAGCCATTGCCCAACGTGGCGATTTTGCCGTGTAACCAAGCTGTCTTTGCTGTTTTATAGAATTTACTTTAAGTACAATTCCGTCAATTTCAAAAGGTAAATTATGCCTTTCAATGTCCCAGAAATTAATGAATTCTTTAATCTCATTTAAACTTTTGCAGAGTTTTGCCTGATCTGAAATTTTAAAACCCCAGTTTTTTGCCTGATGAAGCAATTCCCAATGTGTTTCTGCAGGAATTTCATCCGAAACGAATTGATAAAGTACCGACGAAAGCCTACGTTTTCTCACCTCATTGCTATCCTGCATTTTTAGACTTCCACTGGCTGTATTTCTTGGGTTCATAAACGGATCAAGACCTTCCTCTTCACGCAGTTTATTTATTTTATCGAAATTTTTTCGGGTTAAATAAATTTCGCCACGCATAAAAAATCTTTCCGGGAAATCTCCGCTTAATTTCAAAGGAATATCTGAAATTGTACGCACATTCGCTGTAATTTCATCTCCCTGAAAACCGTCGCCACGAGTTACGGCTTGTGAAAGTTTTCCGTTTTCGTATAAAATAGAAATTGAGGCACCGTCATATTTTAGTTCGGCAACAAATTCTACAGGTTCGTCGATGGTTTTTATAATACGTTTTTCCCAGTCTTCCAAATCATCAAAATCGTAAGAATTATCAAGCGAATACATTCTGAACTGATGCTGAATGGTCGGGAATATTTTTGTAACACCGCCTCCGACACGGATAGTCGGCGAATTGTCATCATGAAATTCAGGATGCTGTGCTTCCAGATCCTGAAGCTCTTTTAATAATAAATCAAACTCAAAATCAGAAATACTGGGCTCATCCAGCAGATAATAATTTTCGTTATGCTGGTGAAGTTCTTTGCGGAGTTGTTCTATTTTATGCTGAATGGTTTCGGACATGGGC